>CAYGRX010000133.1:0-5485 GCA_964352365.1 uncultured Rickettsiales bacterium | reverse complement strand
TGACAGGGGGGTGCCAATTGAAATTAGCTTTACTTCACAAGGGCAAACAGTCGTTCGTGAATCTGATCCATTCACATTTGTTGCTAATTCTGAAAATGAAGTGCGGATATATAAGCGGCAAATGTCTCGTCAAATAATGGATGAGCAACAATTTATTGAGAAAAAAAATGCTGACATATGGAGTAAGCTTTCTGATATATTTTCAGTTTTGGGTGATGATTTGCAAAACCTTTCTCAAATTTCTGCATATCGTGATTATGCAAATAAGAACCTTACTACTAATAATATTTTGCTTTCAATATCAAATGATATTGCATCTTCTACAAATACGTCAGATAGGCCTAATAAAAGGGTGGAAGCGATCGCTGGAACGCCATTTTTTATGTTTTCTCGTGCGATTGGATATGATCACGGTTCAAAAATAATTGGTTTTAATAATACTATTCTAGGTCATAAAGATAGACTCGCTAATTATTTTGATAAGCTTAAAAAATCACCTAAGCAGGCACGTATAAATATAGAGGAGCTTAGAAATAAATATCTAAATAGTACTACTTTCAAAATGCAAATTAATACTCTTGGTGGAATTATTGAAAACGCTACTGACATAGATTACATATCAAAAATCCAGAAGTTAGTTTCTAAATATCCATCAATTTTCCCTAATGCGGTTGAATTTTTGGAGGATGTTAAATATCAAACTCTTGCAATGGCAAAATTTACTGCACTCGCAACAGGTGATGTTGGGTTGGATGATGATGAGATGCTGGCATATAAAAAACTTAAAGAAAGGTTCGCAGAAAATAGAGGTGCTAATAACATCTCAAGATCACAAGATTTAATGTTAGATCTTTTAGAGGGCGTTGGTAAAGGTAAGTATGATTATATGAAGCTAGGAAAGTATAAGTCCGTGGTTGCAAGCTTCCTTCACATTAATCATTCTGAGCATTCACTATATGCCCCAAGATCTTTGCGTCAAAAAGTAGTTTCAAATATAATTGCTGAAAGAACTAAAGAGTCTAAGTCGATTTAAAATTACTTACAAAAAGGGTTGTGTAAGCCTTTCGGGCTTTTAGTAAAAATTTCAACGCCGTCTTTTGTAACTCCAAGTGAGTGTTCAAATTGAGCGCTCAATGCTTTATCTCTAGTGGTAACTGTCCAGCCATCAGCTTGGTTTAAAATAGTTTCCTTTGTTCCAGCATTAATCATTGGCTCAATAGTAAAAAACATACCTTCTTCCAAAACAATTTTTTTCGCTTGTTCAGTTCTGTAATGCAAAACATTTGGAGCTGCATGAAAAACTTTGCCTAATCCATGGCCACAATAATCTTCAACAATACTAAAATTACTGGTTTTATGGTTTTCTATATAACTTTGTATTGCGTCGCCAATATCCCAAAGTGTTGCTCCTGGTCTAACTAAATTTACCGCAGCCATAAAGCAATCATATGTAACTTGAGTTAAAATTTTAGCTTTTATAGGAATTTTTTTACCTACAAAATACATGCGGCTAGTGTCGCCATGCCAGCCATCAATAATAGAAGTAACATCTATGTTTAAAATGTCGCCTTCACGCAACTTTTTATCATCAGGAATACCGTGGCAAACCACATGATTAACACTTGTGCAAACGGACTTGGGAAAGCCCTTGTAGTTTAGTGGCGCGGGGATCGCTCCATGATCTATAATAAATTTATGACATAAATCATTAAGCTCACCAGTTGTAATACCTGGTTTTACATGCTCGCCAATCATGTCCAGGCATTCAGCGGAAAGCCTTCCTGCTTGACGCATTCCTTCAAATTCTTCTTCCGTGTGGATTGTAATGCCTTGTTTATTTGTAGTGCTCATTATAAACTCTCACTATCATCGCCTTAATTAATTATTTTAATTCTATAGCGATCTAGATATCCCTAAAATTCTTAAATCTCAATTAGTTTAGCTAAATACAGTCCCAGACTAACTAAGAAGCCCGTAACATATGCATTCCACTTAAATTTTGCAAGGCAACTTTGCGGCTTATCAAATTTTACGGTAAATATTTGCCTAATTAAACTTACAAAAACTGGTAATAAAGTTAAGAATGAAAATTTATAACCTGCATTAACGCCCGCGACACCAAGAAAAACAAAAACCCATAAGTAGCAAATTAGAATTACAAAAAGTCCTGCTCTGCCGAATGTAATAGCGGTAGATTTAACTCCTAATTTTTCATCATCCTTTTTATCTTGGTATGCATAAATTGTGTCATATCCAACTGTCCATAATACTCCCGCAAAATATAAAAAATATGCTGGCGTTTCTATTTCCCCT
This sequence comes from uncultured Rickettsiales bacterium, assembly GCA_964352365.1. GTDB lineage: Bacteria > Pseudomonadota > Alphaproteobacteria > Rickettsiales > UBA8987 > CAYGRX01. The sequence goes on along the minus strand of CAYGRX010000133.1, from coordinate 3,172 downwards.
CTTATGGCCGTCCATGCAATTAATGCACCTAGATTAAAGGTTATGCCTAAAAATAATTGCGGCAAAAAGAAAAAGCGTTTCATTAATGGGTATAAAACTGCTAAACCAAACGCAACAAGTGATATTATCCTCGCTTCTTTGCCAATTTCTATAAATACAAAAAGTCCAATTGCTAAAAATATTAATAAAGTAAATAAAGCTTTAGGCACTGTAAGTACACCACTTGCAAGTGGCCTATCCTTGGTGCGCTCAACATTTGCGTCAATCTTTCTATCCCATATGTCATTTATTATGCAGCCTGCACTACGCATCGCGATAGCACCTGCAGTAAATAAAAATAAAAAATAGTAATTGATTGATAGGCCATCTGATGCCAAAATCACAGCCCACCAGCATGGATGCATTAGTAAAAGCCATCCAGCAGGACTATTTAACCGAGCGAGTTTTACATAATGAGATATCATAAATTTCCGAGATTATACGTTTTAGATAGTTTAAAAACTGGTTTAGAGGTGATAATTTCTAAACAACAGAGTCACTATTTGGTTTCAGTTATGAGGCGTAAACTATCAGAGAAGGTAATTTTATTCAATGGTAAAGACGGAGAATTCCTATCAGAAATAACTGAGGCAAATAAAAATGCGGTGATACTAAAAATTACCAACCAGACGAAATTATTTAAGAAATGCCCTGATATTCAATTATTCTACTGTCCAGTTAAGAATGCAAAAAATGAATTTATTGTTCAAAAGGCGACGGAGCTAGGTGTAAGCCTAATTCAACCAATTATTTGTGAAAGATCGGTAAAAACAAAAATAAATAAAGATAAACTAAAGCTTGTTGCGATGGAGGCATCTGAGCAATGTGAAAGGTTAGAAGTGCCAATGGTTAATGATTTGATGAATTTTGGTGATGCAGTTGAAACTTTAAAAGATCATATAATAATTTTTTGCGATGAAACGGGGCAGGGTGATACTTCCTATCAGGCTTTATCAAAACTGGAGCGTGATAAAAAATATGCAATTTTTATTGGTCCAGAAGGTGGTTTTTCAGATTCTGAGATTGAAAAAATATATAGCTTAGAAAATAAATGTGCTATTGGATTGGGGCCAAGAATATTACGTGCAGATACTGCTATAATTACGGCGCTTAGTCTAGTGCAAAACTATGTTGGTGATTTTAATTTACTACCTGATTTTAGAGCTTAAAATAGCTTAAGTTAAACTAACCTCTATCAACTGATATGGCATATATTAAAACATTCTTTCTCCTGTCTTTCATGACTGCAATTTTCATGTTTATAGGTTTTATGATAGGTGGAATTCAAGGTATGCTAATTGCTTTTGCGATAGCACTTTGTATGAATATGTTCTCCTATTGGAATAGCGATAAGATTGTACTTAAAATGTATAAGGCTAAGCCTGTTGATCCTTTTAAATACCCGCAAATAGTTAATATGATTGAGGAGCTTGCTCGGCATGCTCAAATTCCAACACCAAAAGCTTACATGATGGAAAATGATCAGCCAAATGCTTTCGCGACTGGTAGAAATCCTGAAAATGCTGCAGTTGCAATGACAACTGGAATTATGAAGTTGCTAACTCATGATGAATTAAAGGGAGTTATTGCGCATGAAATGGCTCATATTAAAAATCGTGATACATTAACAATGACAATGACAGCAACTATCGCTGGTGCAATTGGTATGGTGGCAACTTGGGCAAGATATATGGGGGGCGGTATAAGGCGTGGTAGAAGCGCAAATGGTGGAGTTGCGGGCAATGCTATAATGATTCTAGCAGTTGCTATTATTGCTCCAATTGCCGCAACAATTGTAAAGCTTGCAATTTCAAGAACTCGTGAATATCAGGCGGATAGAGTTGGTGCACAAATTTGTGCTGATCCACTATCACTTGCTCATGCCTTAGAAAAAATATCTAATGGGGCAGCAAAAGTAGCAAATGCAGAAGCTCAGGCGCATCCCGAATCTGCTCATCTATTTATTATGAACCCACTTGCAGGCGGTAGGATTAATAGTTTGTTTTCCACTCACCCAAACACTCAAAGTAGAATTGATAAACTTGTTGAGTTGTCTAAAACTATGGATTACAAAAAATCATTATATACTAGAAGCTCTGAGATTAGAAAATCTAGAATTATTAAAAAAGGAACATTTGACATTTAGGGGTAATAGAGATGGCAAGACGCAGAAAGAAGTCTGATAAAAAATTTAGTATAACTTCAATATTATTTTATCTATTTATAGCTCTCATCCTAGGTCTGGTATATACGGGGGATCTTAAACCTATAATAGATATTTTAGATGATGAGAGTCTTGAAGTAAGTGTTGGAGATATTAAATTTACTCCTTATTACGTTTTAAAATCTATCTTTGCAGTGGTAGTAACATTTTGGGTGGCTGGTGTAGTTGTAAATTTTGTTAGGGGTAACCTTATAAAATTAAGGATTCGTTCAAGTAGCAAGTCCTTGCTTTCTAAAACTGCTACAATAGTAATATATGCAACCGCGTTCTTAATGACCCTAAATATTATGGGTATTGACCTTACTGCGCTTGCTGTTTTCTCTGGTGCCTTGGGTATTGGTTTAGGTTTTGGTTTGCAAAAAATTACATCGAATTTCATTAGTGGAATCATTATGCTATTTGAGCGCTCAGTTGAGCAAGGTGATGTGGTGGAGCTTGAAAGTGGGGTTTATGGTTATATTAGAAGTGTAAATGCTCGTTATACACTTGTTGAAACCTATGATGGTAAGGAAATCATGATTCCAAATGAAGAGTTTATTGTTGATAGAGTTACTAACTGGACATATTCAAATACAAGGGGTCGTCTTGCTGTAACCATTGGAGTATCATATAGTGCTGATATTCATTTATGTAAAAAAATTATACTTGATTCGGCAAAAAATCACGAATTATGCAGTAAAGATGAAAAGCCAAAATGTCATTTAGTTGAGTTTGCAGACTCATCAGTAAATTTTCTCTTATTTGTTTGGATAGACGACTTTTCAGAGGGAAGATATACAATTCAGAATGATATTCTTTTTACAATCTGGGATGAATTTAAAAAGCATGATATTGAAATCCCATTCCCACAACGTGATTTACATATTAAAAATATTGATGAGCTTATTAAAAAAGGTGGTGAACCTAAGC
>CAYGRX010000132.1:0-5516 GCA_964352365.1 uncultured Rickettsiales bacterium | reverse complement strand
TAATATAATAACCTAGATTAACGAAAATTTCAATTATTATTACTTTGAAATTAATAGAAAATTAATTTTATTTACAATTTAAACTACTAAATAGTTATCGTGAGTTGATACAGGAGTAAGCTTAACCACCTCACCAATTTTATAGTTATTATCTGGAAGTTTAATCCTACATAAGTGCTCTGTAGTTCCAAATCCATCCTTTTCAACTACAACAAGTTCAGTTTTACCAATTCTAGACTTTAAGAATTTTTTCAGTTCATCATCACAAGCTATACGGAGTAATTTCGCACGCTCTTTTCTAATATTTCCAGGCACTTGTTTATTATTAGGAATTTTTGCCGCGGGAGTTCCTTCCCTTTCACTATAAGGAAAGATATGCCCATGAATTATATTACATTCTTTAATAATATCTAATGAGTTCTTAAACATTTCATCAGTTTCCGTTGGAAAACCTGCAATAATATCTGCACCAAAACCAATTTGTGGCCTGAATTTCTTAACCTTTTCACAGAATTCAATTGTTTGTGCTTTTGTATGACGACGCTTCATACGTTTCAAAATCATATCATCTCCAGCCTGTAACGAGAGGTGAAAATATGGCATAAAACGAGGCTCATGTTCAAGTAGCCAAAAAATATCTTGATCGATTTCTGCAACATCAACAGAAGAAAGCCTAATACGTTGAATCTCTGGCACAAGTGAAAGAACCCTTTTAGTTAGTTGGCCAAGCTTTGGCGCCCCTGGAAGATCAGAACCATAATCAGTAAGGTCAACACCAGTAAAAACAATTTCATTATAGCCTTGCTCAACTAAAATCTTCACCTGAGTTACAACTTCACCTACTGGAACAGAACGCGAATTACCACGCCCATAAGGAATTATACAGAATGTACAACGATGGTTACAACCATTTTGAACTTGCATAAATGCACGACTTCTATCTTCAAACCCATTAATTAAATGGCTAGCCGTCTCCTCAACAGAAAAAATATCATTAACAATAACTTTTTCTTCAGATTTAAGAATTGAATTCTCTTTCAAATAAGTATCTTTTGAAAGTTTTTCTTCATTACCAATAATTTTATGTACACCTTCAATAGAATCATATTGTGAAGGGTTAATTTGCGCTGAGCAGCCAGTAACTACAACTTTTTTATCTGGGTTCTCACGAATAAATTTTCTAATGGCTTGGCGCGCTTGACGCTCCGCTTCTTTAGTTACGGCACAAGTGTTAAAGACCGCATAATCTTGCAAATTAGCTTCCTCAAGGTTATTCTTTATAACCTCGCTCTCATATGCATTAAGTCTGCAACCGAAATTATGTACAGTATTATTCATCTAATGTTTGCTTACTAACCAAATCTTTTAAAACCCTTATAACTACGGCAGGCTCTGCCCGCTTTCTATAATCAGAGTCAATAAATGCATATTCAATAAATCGATCTTGACCAATCACATATGTAGCTGCTAGTGGAAGTTCTTCTATTACAGAGTTATTGATTTCTTTAATATTAATTCTACCTTCAAACCTTTTTGATACAAGTTCAGGGAGTGTGTATACTATGCCAAATTGTTTACCTGCAATATTTTCAATATCACTGACAGCTATAAAGTTAAGCTTGTTATTATATATTGTCTTTTCAACTTCACTTGCTTTTTCAGGAGATACAGCAATAAAGTCCCCGCCTAAACTTCTAATTTCTGAAAGCCTATCAATAAAACTTTTTAGGTATAGGTTACAGTAAGGACACCAACCGCCACGATACCAAGTGATTATTATTGGACCATTCTCTAATTGTTCATATAAATTAGTTTCACCAAGTTTTACATTAGGTGCTTTGTCACCCTTTTTAAGGGCAGTAAGCATAACTTTATTTTCTTCAACTTCTTTTATGCCTTTAGCAAAATCATCTTTCAAATCTTGAGGGGCGGTTTTGGAAAATTCTTCCGCTTTAGCATTTAAAATTTTCTGAACGCTTTGTTCGCCATTTTCTTTAACTTCCTTTAATTTTTCAACTTTTTCTTTCTCAGAATTTACATATATTGTTGATATAATAAGCGCAGCAACAAAAAGGATAGGTAAAATAAGTTTTTTCATATTTAGGCTCTTAATTATTTTAAAATCATTTAATAAGCTTATAGTTATTAATTATCAAGCATTTAACTAATTATAAAAATGATAAAAACACCGTTTTGGCCAATTTCAATTGGGTATAAAGATATTGATTTAGGATTAGATAGAATGTGGCAAGCTCTAGAAAATCTTGGCTCGCCACATAAAAAACTTCCAAAAGTTATACATTTTGCAGGAACCAATGGTAAAGGGTCAACTTTATCATTCGTTAAATCTATTCTAAATGAAGCAGGATATAAATGCCATTGTTATACATCTCCACACCTTGTAGAGTTTAATGAAAGAATAGTTTTATCTGACAAGCAAATCAGTGATGAGTTTTTAAATGAAATTTTAAAAGAAACAAAAAATGCCTGTGAAGGCATAAAAAATATTACTTTTTTTGAAGGTACTACTCTTGCAGCACTTCTAGCATTTTCAAAGGTTCAAGCAGATTATGTTTTGCTGGAAACTGGTTTAGGAGGAAATTTAGACGCAACTAATGTTATAGAAAAACCTGAGCTGTCTATTATTACCTCGATTGATTTAGACCACCAAGAATTTTTAGGACATACAATAGCAAAAATTGCCTATGAAAAAGCCCGTATATTAAAGCCGAATTGCAAAGCAGTTATTTCTGAACAAAAAGCTGAGGCTTTAGAAGTTATACAAGTTTATGCTAAAGAAATAAATTGTGCGTTATTTCATGCAGATAAAATTATAGAATATTCTACTGGAGAGATTGGCTTGCAAGGTGAACATCAATTTATAAATGCTTCAACTGCTAAAAAATGTGCTGAAATTCTAAATATTGATGAAAAATATATCAAACTTGGGATTAAAAACGCAAAATGGCCAGCAAGATTAGAAAAAATTGAAAATGCAAAACTAAATAAAAGATTAGAAAAAATTAACCATATTTACTTGGACGGCGGCCATAACCCGCAAGCTGCAAAAGCAATAAAGAAATTTGTTGCAAGCCAAAATGAATCAAATAGCTATGCTATTATTGCAATGAGTAAAGCAAAAGATATTGAAAATTTTGCCTTAGAGATTAATGGGGTTTTTGATAAAGTTTACTGCATAGACATTCCAGAATTTCAAGATTCCGCTGATAGTAACCAGCTAGCAAAACATTTCTCTAACTCAATAAAATGTGATTCCTTTAGCGAAGCTATTGAAGAATTATTAGAGCTTGAAAATGGTGACTTATATATTTGCGGATCACTATATTTCGCGGGTTGGTTTAAGGAGCATTGGCAAACTTAACTACCTTATTTGTAATTTCTTGCTTAGCTTTGCGTAAAGTTCTGGTGAAATATTTTCTGCTCGTAGTGAGCCATCTATTCCTAATTCTTCTAAGATTGAGTTAGTATCTGCACCAAAAATTGACTTTAGCGGGTTACGTATTGCTTTTCTTTTTTGACCAAATGCAGCTTTAGTAACTTTTTTAAGTTTTACTAGATCAACATCATAAAGAGGCTTTTGATATGGCTCTAAATGTACAATTGCAGAATATACTTTTGGTGGAGGATAAAAAATTGTAGGTGGAACTTCAAATGCAATTGAACATTTACTAGTTAGTGATGAAATCACAGAAAGTCTTGAGTAATGTTTTTCATTAACATTTGCAGTTACGCGTTCCGCCACCTCCTTTTGAAACATTAATGTTAAAGAGGAATATAAATGAGATTTTTCTAACCAAATCATTAAAAGTTCAGTCCCTACATTATAGGGTAAATTTGCTATAACTTTTGTTTTACCTTCGTAACCCCTAAGAATCTCATGATATTTAATTTTTAGTGCGTCTTCATTTATAATTTCAATTTTATCTTCAGATATGTTTTTCAATTTTGAGAGTATCTCCAAACATCGCTCATCTTTTTCAATTGCAATTAATTTATCTGGATTATGATAAAGTATTGCACGCGTTAATGAACCTGCCCCTGGCCCCACTTCGATGACTAGACTATCCTCAAGTGATTTTGCAAAAGAAACAATTTTATTAGTTACGTTTAGGTCAAAAATGAAATTTTGGCCAAGATTTTTTTTTGTATAAAAACCATGATCTTTTAAAACCTGGTTTATTGGCGGAAGATTATCTATTTCTTCTTGCAGGATACTTAGTTTTTTTGTCATTTGCTTCATCTTCAATTTTAATCTCTGTTGAGGAATTACCCCAAATTTTCCTTAAGAACCCAGGCGTTAATGCAGATAATGGGTTTACCGAAACGTTAATATTGGGTTGTTTGCCAGAAACACTATATTTTGCTGCAATTAGCCCTTCACCTTCACCCGCCGTAAACAAATTACCTAATATAGGTATTTTTCCTAAAAAGCTATTAACTGAATATGAAGGAGTTACTGCACCTGATAAATCAACCACACCTGACCTTATATTATATGTACCTTGTGATGTCAGACCAAGAGAATCCCCGAACGATCTTATATCCTGAATAGATACATAGCCATCACGCATACTGAATGCCCCACTTAACTTCTTCATAGGAACACCAGAATTAGAGAGAAGAGTCGCTATGCCTGAAAATGAAGCAAGTGAGAATATCCTTGCCAAGGTTGGAGCTTTTACAATTTTATAATCCTTTATAAAAATATCACCGTTGGTAATGGGTTTATTAGTATATTTAGTAACTGAATTTATTGTAACAAAACCTTTTTGAACATTATCAAATAAGTTTAAAGATTCAAAGATTTTACCTGCATTATCAGAAGTTAGTTTAAAAACACCTTGGTATTCATTATCAATAAGTTTTTGGTAAAAATTTATAGCAACTGATCCACCCGAAGCAAAGTTACCATTCGCATTTCCAGAAAAACACCTTTCAAAACCACATTTTACTTCGGCAGTAAAATTCTTCAATCTTGCAGTTTTAGACATTATAACTTCACCTAATTTTGCATCAAGAGTAAGGCTAGATTTTAGGCCAGTATTTGAATCATCACCCAAACCATTAATAATGCCTGATGCATCAAATTTTTCACCTTCAATTTTAACAATATTATTTACACCTAATTTCTTCCCAGATCTGTCAAAGGAGTTTGTGCTGCTGTAGTAAATTTCAGTATTATTATTACCCAAATTCAATTTATCAAAATAAACTTCGTTAGGAGATTTATCCTCCAAAGCAATTATTGCTTTACCTGTTGATATGGAATTATTGGTTGTTAGTTAAATATTTTTTATTTCCAGTGCTTTAAAATCTGCATTCCTTCCACTGAATGAAGCTTCTGTAAATTCACCTAATGACTTTTTCCAAGAAAGATACGGAAAATCAATTTCTGCATTTGACAGATTAAGTTTCCCAATCAATGAATTCTTCTTACCTTCACTTTTATAATCAAATTGTATGTCTGTTTTCCCCTTAATAAACATACTATAATC
>CAYGRX010000131.1:0-5539 GCA_964352365.1 uncultured Rickettsiales bacterium | reverse complement strand
ATGCTTAACAAAGTCAGCTTGCGAACTAACCTCAACCAAAGCTGGCTCTACGTAAAAAGAATTTTTATTACCACCCTGTATAATTCTATCACCTCCAATAATTTTAGCATTTGCATCTTTCGCTTTTTGAAGTGAGCTTTGCATATTATTGTATGAATCTTCGTCAATTAATGGCCCGATGATAGTGTTTTCATCTAGCGGATCACCGATTCTAGATTTTAGGCTTTTAAATGAATTTTTAATTTTACCAACCACATCATCGTATATTGATTCATGAATGAAGGCTCTACGTGTTGTTGTACATCTTTGCCCACAAGTTCCAACCGCACCAAATATTAGTGACGGCAGAACAACATCCATATCAGCAGATGGAGTAACTATAACCGCATTATTACCACCTAGCTCAAGTAATGACCTACCAAATCTTTGCTGAACCTTTGGCCCAACTGTCTGCCCCATGCGGGTACTTCCAGTTGCACTAACTAATGCAATATTTTTATCATTAACTAAAGCCTCACCAACCTCAACCTCACCTATGGCAAGCTGAGAAAGATGCTCAGGGGAATCACCCCCAAAAGCTTTCGATGCACGTTCAAATAATATCTGACAAGCTATTGCGGTAATAGGAGTTTTTTCAGAAGGCTTCCAGATAACTGAATTTCCACAAACAATTGCAAGTGCAGCATTCCAAGCCCAAACCGCCACAGGGAAGTTAAACGCGCTAATTACACCAATTACGCCTAGCGGTAACCAGTTTTCTTGCATTACGTGATCAGGGCGCTCAGATGGAATAGTAAGCCCTCCAGCAGAACGAGATAGACCAACTGCAAAGTCGCAAATATCTATCATCTCCTGAACTTCACCTAGTCCTTCTTGATATATCTTTCCACATTCCAAACTTACCAATTTGCCAAGTGGCTGCTTGTATTTACGCAACTCCTCACCAAGCAAACGAACCAACTCACCTCGCCTAGGCGCGGGAATATCACGCCAAGCATCAAATGCCTTTTGTGCATTTTTTGACTTTGACCCATAAGATTTCACCGAATCAACCCTCAAACTAGCTAACTCACCACCATCTATTGGCGAAAAAACCTTGAGATCAGATCCCTCATATAATTTTAGGCTTATATCTAAATCACTTAAAATTTGCTTAAGAGGCATAATAACTACCTGTTTTAGTTTTCAAAAATTCATCAAGATTAATATCTTCTTGGCGCACAAAACCTTTATTTGGAATCTTACCATTAGCCGCCATTTCCACTACAGCAACTATAGAGCAAGCAGTTGTCCACGAAATTGAACGCCAAATTTTACCGTTAATTTCCTTCGGATAATACGCACGAACAAACTCATCATGAACATGATTTTCTTTTGATCCACTCTTTTTCCAACCATCAACTGCAGCATAAACATAAACCACATCTTCACTAACTGGAGGAAATGCATTTACTAAAATTTCACCTGCAAGCTTGCGATTATCTTTAAGTAAAAGCTCATGAAAATAGAATCTCATCAAGTTCATATGCCCACTATATCTTATTGTTTTATAGTTTAATTTATCAACCTTCCCAGCAAAAGTCTCAGCCATTGTACCAATACCACCAGATGTTGTGAATGCCTCAAAGGTTATGCCATCTATAACAATTTTTTCTAGATCCTGCATTGCAGGAACATGTTTAATTTCTCCACCAGAAATTATTTCACAATCATTTAAATATTGATTTACAACACCTTCAGCAGACCAGTTGAATGCATATGACAAATCACCCTTCGGTGACTGTGGAAGAGCCCCTACCCTAAGTTCAATTGAACGGATTTTCTCAAAACCCTTTGCAAGAGATGCACCTGCTATCGCGATAAAACCAGGAGCCAAACCACATTGGGGCGCTAGTATTGACTTAGCCTTGGCAGATAATTCCTTAATATAATTAGATGTTGGAACATCTTCAGTTAAATCAAAGTAATGTATAGCATTATCAAACGCTATTTTTACAACTTGCCTATTAAGATTGTAAGGAAGGCACGAAACAACCGCATCTTGTCCACCAAGTGCATTTGAGATAAATTTTTTATCTGATAGATCACCAGTTATAATATTTATACCCTCAATACCAACATCACCAGAATCCACCCCAGTGACATCAAAACCTGATGATTTTAAAAGGTCGGCAACGAGAGAACCAACTTTTCCTAAACCTAAAACTGCAACTTTTTTAATCATAAGAAAACCTATATGTTTTTCTTATATGATATGCTTTGGCATGTAAGGTTCAAGGTTATTATCTGATTAGAGCAATTTGCTTTAGGGAATTTTATAGAGTGAGGTAAAATTTATCAGAAATGACTTAATAAATTTTAAATAGCAGCCGAAACTAGTTCATTTAAAGAATCAGTATTAATATTAATTTTATCAAGATAGGCAGATGCACCAATTGAAATTGAATCCTCTCTAATCATTGAATTACCAAAGCCAGTTAAAAACACTATATTTGTATTGTATTTTTGCTCGGGGGCAAGGCTCATTAAAAGCTCCATACCATCACCATCATTCATTAGAAAATCTAAAAATACTAAGTCATATTTGTTTGTATTTATTTCAAGCAGTGCTTTTTGAGGTGAGTTTACTTGACAAATATTTAACCTGTAACCTTTTGCAGATTGTAAAATTGCCAATTGGTCCATAAGAAGAACCCGATCTTTTTTGCTATCGTCCACAATAAGTACTTCCAAACTCTTCATAAGCAGACCTCACATTCTTCTTTAAGATTTTAATCTTATATCATAATAAGCTTGATAATACAACCCTAAATTTCATAGCCTTTTAAATTGAGGGTTGTATTGCCATTATAATTATTGTTAGATTTAATTATAAACCAGATACAAACAAGACCTCGAAAAAGCAAGGACATCAAGGTCTAGCGCGACACGTGGTAAAATCACTTAATAGTTTTTTTAACCTATAACCAACTTTATAAAAGATTTTCTCCTTATATAACAAATATAATATTCAACTTTTAATTGAATGATAAATTTGTTACATTTTGGCTAGATAAATAAATATTGATTAAAAGTTATTGATTACCTGAGAATTCAATAAAGACCCTAGAGTCTTGCTTTGCCATTTCAATAAAACTAATCAAATCACTAATGTTAAAATTTGAAGCTTTAACAATATAGCCATTTGCACCAAGACTTTGCGCCTTCCTAATATCATTTGACTCACTAGATGAGGTGAGCATAATAACAGGAATATTTTTTGATAAATCTTGAGACTTAATGATACTAAGTGTTTCAATGCCATCAAGTGCCGGCATATTAATATCCAGAACAATTAAGTCTGGCATAGGGTTGCTAGACCTTAAAAAATCGACAACCCCATCACCATTATTTACAACAAATAATGAACATGGATATTTAGTTTCTTCGCAATTATCTTTAAATATTTCAATATCACCAAGGTTATCCTCTGCAAGTAAAATATTTTTATGCTTACTATCAAAATAGTCAAACCTTTCGAAATTAAATTCAGAATCTTTCATAAACAAACTTGATTAAACTTTTAATGTTTTATTAAAAAGCCCTAGAGACTTTATCAATAGTTAGCAGCATAAAAAATGCTATAGGTTATTTCTGAATAGTAAAGTAAAAACTCGCCCCTTCACCAAGCTCCGAGTCTATCCAAATCTCGCCACCATGCTTCTGCACAATTTTTTTACAGATTGATAGGCCGATTCCAGTTCCATGATATTCATGCTTTACATGCAACCTTTTAAAAACCTCGAATACTTTATTATAATGCTTTTCTTTAATCCCTATACCATTATCCTTAATACAAAATTGCCAGAACACCCCCTTATCCTCAAAAGACACCTCCACCACTGGCGCCCTATCAGGGCTTATATATTTAAAGCTATTATTAATAAGATTTTGAAAAAGCTGATAAATTTGAGTTTTATTACCTCTTATAACAGGCATTTCGGCATAACTTAATTTGCCATTATTTTCCTTAATAACATGACTTAAGTTATTTTTGACTGCATCCATAATATCTTTAAGTTCAATATACTCCAAAGCCTTTGATTGCAGATCTATACTTGAGTAGCTTAATATATCAGAAATTAAATCCTGCGCCCTTTCAGAAGACTCCGCAATAAAACTTAGATATTTTTTACCCTTTTCGTCCCCTGCGATTATATCAGCAAAATGCTTTTCTATTTTTTCAGAAAAAATTCTAATCATACGAAGTGGTTCCTGCAGATCATGGGAGCATATATAGGCAAAATTTTGCAACTCCTCGTTAGAATCAGTTAATTTTTCTATCAAAGCTTCTCTATCCGTAACGTCTCTTCCAATGCCAAGAATAAACTTTTCACCAGACGTATTTTCGAATCTAATTTTTTGAGTAAATAAAGAACGTTTTTTGCCATTGGGAAATATTATTGTTTCATGGGCTTCACTTTTTCCCTCTAAGAAGGCTAATTTATCATTTTTCAAGAACCCCTCCCTTTCTTCATCACCATAGCTTTCTAGGGTTGTATAACCAATTACCTTATCCCTGATATCTTTGGGATATAAACTCAAAAAGGAATCATTTGCCTGAACTACTCTAAAGTTTTCATCTTTCACAAAAATTAAATCTGGATTATTTTTTAATATCAACTCCAAAAAGTTTTTAGATTCCCTTATCTCATCTTTAGCTAACACAAAGCTTCTAGATAATAGATACAGAAGAATCGAAAACATCAGGGTAATTATTATACCCCAAATTAGTATAAGAAATGGGTTTTCTTTTATTGATGATTTATAATCTTTTGAAGGATACCAAATTATTGACCAGACACGACCTGCAAAATGAATTTTGGTTACAATTTTTAGTAAATATTCTTCTGATAATGTGGATGAGGAATTCTCATATATTAAATTTTCTTTTATCAATTTATCGCCACTATAAACCTCAAATTTAAGTTTATTTCCACCAACCTCTAAGATATCAGAAAAAAAGTTTGGGCCAGTAAATGGAGAATAAACCCAACCTAGAATATCCTCTCTTCTACCTTCTAAAGTTTTTGGAACTTCACCTCCCATATAAACTGGCGATAATAGTAAAAACCCTGAAACTTTTTTGTTATCTTGAACCAAATATATAATATCTGTCAATGCAACCTCTCCAGTATCACGAGCTTTTTCAGCAGCCTCCCTGCGATTCTCTTCAAACCCTATATCCAGACCAACAGCCTTTAAGTTAGGTTCCATTGGCTCTATATATTTAATAATAAACTTATCAGCAAATTCAGTCTTTGGGTGGGCCTCAAAGCTAGCAAGGTCCGTTTTTTTTAAATTTTCAATATAAGCATCTAAATTCTCTTGTTTAACATATTCAATAAAACCCAAGCCATTTGTACCCTTTAAATTATTCTTCAAATCATGAGCATTAACAAATTTTAGCCACTCCTCTCTACTTACATATTCCGAGGCGTTAAAAAGCCCCCTCCCCCCATATAACGCTTGAATATAATTACTAAGTTTAGTTCTAATT
>CAYGRX010000130.1:4989-5546 GCA_964352365.1 uncultured Rickettsiales bacterium | reverse complement strand
AGCGCACGCCTGATAAGCGTGAGGTCGGAGGTTCAAGTCCTCCTCGACCCACCATTTCCTAGGCGCTAAAACAACTATATATACATAAGCTTCAACTTATATTAAATGTTGTATATGGTTATATTAAATAAAATACTCAAATATCCACTATATTTTGTTTTGCTTTTTACGCAGGCAAAATCTTTTAAGGCTAACCCTATAATTGGCTCGGTAATACTTAATGTAATGGGGTTGCATATCATAAGGCTATTGATAGCTAGGGGTATATTTAAGTTTAAATTATTACTTTTGATGCCATTGGCCTCTAAGGCGGATAGGGACTTTTATGCTGAAAATGGCTATTTGCTTAAGGAAAATATCCTATCAGAAGATGACTTTGAAAGCTTGAGGCAAGATGTTCTTTCATTTGATGGAGAGGTTAAGCGTAGTTTTCAGGGGGATAGTTTGGTTTACAGGGCCTTTCTTGATTCAAAATCAATCGAGCCTTATAAATATATTCAGCAATTTATTTATAATAATAAAATTATATCTTTAAACTTACTTTTGTTATAAGCAAC
>CAYGRX010000130.1:0-4979 GCA_964352365.1 uncultured Rickettsiales bacterium | reverse complement strand
CACTTCAGGTAAAATCGAGACTGCACGTCATTATATTGAGCAGGTTATACCGGGTGACGGGAATAAGGGGAGTTTTGACGGGCAAAAGAAACTTCATTCAGATAGTTTTCATCCAACTATGAAAGCTTGGTTTTTTTTGCAGGATGTGGAGATCTCTGATGGTCCATTCAACTATTGTGTTGGGTCAAATAGGCTTGGTTGGAGACGTCTAAAGTGGGAGTATGCAAAAAGTGTTAAGGGAAAATTTAACAATGATGGTTATTCTGAAAAAGGTTCTTTTAGGGCTTTTGATGAGGATTTGAAGCAACTTAATTTGAATTCACCTAAAAAAATTCTTGTTAAGAAAAATACTTTGGTAATTGCTAATACAAATGGTTTTCATTGTAGGGGGGATGCGGAAGGCGGTGCTTCAAGAACTTCAATCTTTGTATCTAGTCGTGTAAACCCCTTTAATATCTTTCCTGGAATAAATTCAATTACCCTATCTAATATTAGGGAAAAAATTCTTATCAAATACAATATATATAAGGCTAATCAGGCTAAAAAAATAAATTCAAGGCCTCCTTGGCACGTGGTTGAAGGTATAAAATTCACAATCAAGGATTAGTTAATATTATAAAAAAAACTGTTTCAAATTGAGAAGTTGGATTGGATAGGTAAAAATCGAACAAATTTTAAGTGTTTGAAAATTAAGGGTAATAAGTGATAATGTGCCATTATGAACCAGTCAATACTAGCTTTGCCCTTGCTATCATGCTATAATTTACTCCACAGCTGATAAAAAGGCTTTAACCAAAATAGGAGATTATTATGATTAATCTTAAAGAATTTAACCTTAAACATCTAGGTGATATTTTGGTCATGGGTTTTGTAACTATGTTAATAGTTGCTCTTTTCCATGCTATATTATCACCAATACTGGTGTCAGTCTTACCGACTGTTTTCGTAACCCCGCTAACAATAACGGACACTATTCTTTTGGTGCTTCTGGTTACTTTAATAAGCAAAAAATAACTTACCAAAGACTTTACCCGAGTCTCGGCGGTTTTTTATAAGTTTAAAAAACCGCTAATTTTGCTTACTTGCTTCTGTCGGCTCCTTTCTCTCCTGCTGGCAGAAGCAAAAACTTCAACAAACCCAGATTAATAATTGTTTTGGGTAAAATTTTCCTTCAATAACTTCTTTTTTTATTATATCAATTTCAAAATAATGATAAAAAAGAATAATGTCTAAATTCCATAGAAAACTCGACAAAATCAATATTATAATTGGCGGTTTAATATCTAGCTTGGCTATTATTCTTGTGCTTAATATTTTTATTTCTGTAGTGCAAAGATATATATTTAATAGCAATTATATGTGGCAGTCTGAGCTTTCACTCGCTATGAGTGGTGTTATCTTTTTACTTTGCTCGGGTTATACTTATTATTTTAACTCTCATGTAAGGGTTGATATAGCCTATGAGAGGTTTTCTTCAAAAATTCGTGCTATGGTTAATATATTGGGTATTTTATTGTTACTGTTTCCAATGTGCTTTGCAATTATTTACTTCTCTTATGACTTTATAATTTCAAGTTGGAAAATTTATGAATCATCTTCTGAATATTCTGGTATTAAAGGTGTATTTCTTTTAAAAACCCTGTTGTGGGGCTTTCCGATGCTTTTAATTTTATCTGGTGTTTCACAATTGATAAGCTTTGTGAAAGTTATAAAGGGAGGATCAAATGGAAAATAAATATTCTGATTCCATATTGGAAGTGGATATTTCAAAAATTATTGAAAACTACAATTATTTAAAAAAATCATCTAATGGTGCAATTTGTTCATCTGTTGTTAAGTCTGATTGTTATGGTCTGGGTGCTAAGAATATAGCTCCGAAGCTTAAAGATGCGGGGTGCGAGGTGTTCTTTGTAGCAACTTTAGATGAGGCAATTGATCTTAGAAAAAATCTTGGTAAAGAGCCTAAAATTAATGTTTTTCATGGTGTGAAATTTGGTGAGGAGGATGCCTTTGAAAATTATAACATTACACCGGTTATAAATGACTTTTATCAGCTTGAATTATGGTCTAAATATTCAATTTCTCAATCTAAAAAACTTCCCTCTATAATTCATGTTGATACAGGTATGAATAGGTTGGGATTCACTTATAAAGATACTGACAAACTTTTAGATAGCGAAGACTTACAGTTTTTGGACATTAAATATATAATGAGTCATCTTTCTTGTATCACGGAAGAGGGGCATCCACTAAACTCTCAGCAAGTTGAAAGAATGGCAATTTTAAAGAATAAGTTTAAGTTGCCATGCTCTCTTTCGAATTCAAGGGCCATATTTGCGGGTGACCAATATCATTTTGATATGGTTAGGCCAGGTTCAATGCTTTATGGGATTAAGGGGAATGCATGTCATACAAAAATTAAAAACGTGGCAACATTGAAAGCGAAAATAATTCAAATTAGAGATGTAGATGAAGATTCTTTTGTTGGATATGGTGCTATGGCAGCCGTTAGAAAGGGTGAAAAAATTGCAGTTGTGCCGATTGGTTACGCAGATGGTTATCAAAGAATTTTGAGTAATAATTCCCATGCACATATTGATGGGGTAGAAGTACCTCTTATGGGGCGTGTATCAATGGATATGGTGATAATTAACATTACTCAATTTCCTGAGGGGCAGATAAAAATTGGTGATTTCGTAGAATTTTTTGGTCAATATCAAAGGGTTGATGAGTTAGCTGAGCGAGCAAATACTATTGGTTATGAGATTATGACCAGTTTAGGTAGTCGTTATAAAAGAATTTATAAGTAGTATTTAACCTAGTTACTAGCTGCAATTCCTATCTCCGCATCAATTCTTTCGCCGCCTTTACTTGAGTAGCTAGCTCCATTGTTTGAAACCCCTTTGGAAGCAAGGTTTTGTCCAAGCTCTTGTAGTTTTTCCGCTTCAATTTCTAATTTTATCTTATTAAATAAATCTTGGTACATTTCTAGATTTTTAATATTTTCTTCTCCCATTACAAATATTACTGATGAAGAAGATCCTATAGGGTATTTTGAGCTCTCTTGGTTTATATTTATTCCTCTATCTTTAAGTGCTTTAACGATGGTGTCGTATTCTTCTGGGGAGACTGTAATTACAGCTTTATTATCTGAATAGTCCCAATCTTTACTAGCAAAAGGTTCAATCGAATTATATAAATTTTCTCTATTTAAATTTCTATCTTTATTTAATGTTATTTCTTGTTCTTCTTTTGAAATGTCATCTTCTGTGGTTTTTTCTTTAATAACTAATTTACTTTGACTAATCGTAAGTCCTGCAACTGCTTCATCTAATTCAAGCTTATTTATAGAGCTAACTTTAAGTTCTGTCTCATTTGGTAATGTCTCGAGCTTATTGATAATTTCTCGTTCGGGCTGAATTTCTTCAGATGGATTTATTAAAGGGATATCATCTTCTATAATAAAGCTGTTAGGTGATATATTATCGTCTATTAAATAAACTTGTTCAAAACCAATATTCTCATTAGGTTCTAAATTTTCGTTTGAATCTATAGGGGCATATGAGCTTTCTGTTACAGCTGTATATTGGTAATTTTGTTCATTAGTATAATTTTCATTTACGTTTGAATATATATTGTTTGCTTTGTAAGCTTCTTCTGCTGGTGCGTTAAGTCGTTTATTTCTTTGGATAAATTCACTATAAAGAAAGTTGGAAGTTTCACCCTTACTTTCTGATATACTTGAATAATATTCTGTAGGTTTCATTTTTTCATATAGGCTATTTTCAATGAATTCCTGTTTAGCGCCCTCGGTATCAAATTCCACCCCTTCAAGTTCCTTATCAACCTGCATAAATGCTATTTCATGAGCCAGCCTGTAGTTATACTCATAAAGCATATCCTCAGAATTGTTTTTCATTAGAGTTATTTTTAGTCTATCGCTTATATCCTTAGAGCCATTAGCAATAATATCTCTAATTTCATCAGGTGTTTTACCTTCAAAATCTTCTTTTTCAAACCAAGCACTTTCTAAATCACATTTGCTTAATATTCTATCCAGCTGTGCCTTATCTTGCATAGCAAAGTATAAGGCGTCACTTGTTTCATCTGATCCGCAGATAATAGAAAGTTTTAGTGCATTTTCTGAAGCTTTTAAAATTTCTTCTTCGCTTAAGCCACTAGATGCGACTTCTTTTTCAATCGCTTCGTCACTCATGTTATTTAAAATAATATTGTCTATGGTCTCATGTCTAGCTTGTATGGTGTCATTAGCTAATTTAGTAGCTTCTTGATTAGACATATCCAGTTCAACAGCCACACTAACAATGTTCTGCCGAGTTTTTTCTTCAAGTTCTCTAAAAAATGGATCATTAAATAAAGAGTCTCTAATTTTTGTTTGTTTGCTAGAAAACATATCTGCTTCACCAGCTTGCTCTTCTCTAATTTGTTCGGTATTTTTTTCTGCAAGGTCTATTTTCCTTTCGACAGCCGACCTTTGCGACAATAAAGTCCGTATCTTGCTTGGGTTTGTTTCGGTCAGCAAAGCGTTCTCGATATCTCTCAGTAGTGCTTCTAATCTGCTGTGATCTTCATACATAGAAAAATTAAATAAAATTATTATCTAATTGTAACATAATTTAGTTAACAAAAGGTTAACCAAACCCAGAATTATGCTTATTTACACGGGATTTAAATTAACCATTTATTAACCATTTCATGCCAGATAAAGGAATAAAAAACTTTGATTGGAGAGATTCAGAATATTGCTGAGAGTAAGGGGTATGATGGTATTCATGTTATGAATGTTAAAGGCGGTATAAAGCTTGTAGAATTAAGGGGTGAAAAGCGAAGCGAAATAATTAAAGGAAAATAATTATTTGTTTACCAAATCTGTTAATATGTTTGAAGCATAGAAGCTAACTACTTTTCTTGGGCTAATTACGGCTTCTTCTTTGGTTTTTGGATTTCTTCCAATTCTT
>CAYGRX010000129.1:1773-5559 GCA_964352365.1 uncultured Rickettsiales bacterium | reverse complement strand
ACCTTAAGAAGAAAAAATCTTCAGGTTTTATATTTGGAGCATTAGCAAGTTTAAGTTGGCTATTTTTTACAATCTTGGTTTCAAGCTTGGCAGGAATGATAGCAAATACACTTTTTGTTTTTATGCATATAAGTGGCTACTTAAAATGGAAAAAAGAACAGGCGGAACTTAAGGAACTTAACAAGTTAGAAAATTAGATTAAATGGAACAACAGGATTTTACATTACCAATTCTATCAGCACTAACATTTTTGCCTTTAGTGGGGGCAATTTTACTATGTGTTTTAGTTGGGAAGGACTCAGATAAAACGGCAAAAACTTTTGCTCTATGGGTTTCTTCAGTTACATTTTTCACGTCAATTTTAGTTTTCTTAAAATTTGATAACTTAAACGCGGGATATCAATTTGTTGAAAAATTTGAGTGGATTGAAGGCACTAACATATTCTATTTTCTTGGTATAGATGGCATATCAATATATTTAATATTACTTACCGCATTCTTAATTCCAATTTGTATTTTAGCAAGCTGGAACTCTATTCAAACTAGGGTTAAGGAATATATGATTTTATTCCTTATTCTCGAAACACTTGTGATTGGGGTTTTTGTATCTCTTGATTTTCTACTATTCTATTTCTTCTTTGAGGCATCACTTATTCCAATGTTCCTTATTATTGGTATTTGGGGTGGTGTTAATAGAATCTATGCATCATATAAATTCTTTCTATATACGCTTTTCGGTTCAGTATTTTTACTTCTAGCGATTATATATTTATACACGCAGTTTGGCACAACAGATATTACAGCTTTAACACTCCAAGCAAAAACACTCGACTTAGATGTTCAAAAATGGTTGTGGTTAGCATTCTTTGCATCATTCGCGGTTAAGGTTCCAATGTGGCCAGTACATACTTGGTTGCCTGATGCCCATGTACAAGCGCCGACAGCAGGTTCAGTTATTCTTGCAGGGGTACTTTTAAAACTTGGTGCTTATGGTTTAATCAGGTTATCTCTTCCTATCCTTCCCGATGCATCGGTTTACTTCACAAATTTTGTATTTTTACTAAGTGCGGTTGCAGTCATATACACATCATTAGTTGCGTTAATGCAGGAAGACATGAAAAAGATGATAGCATATTCTTCAGTAGCACATATGGGTTATGTTACGGCGGGTATATTTGCTCTTAACCAACAAGGTGTTGAAGGTGCACTTTATCAAATGCTTTCTCATGGTATTGTTTCAGGAGCATTATTTTTATGTGTTGGTGTTTTGTATGACAGAATGCACACAAAAGAGATTGTAAAATTTGGTGGCATAGTAAACGTTATGCCTCGTTTCGCACTAATGTTTATGATATTTACAATGGCATCAGCTGGTTTGCCTGCAACAAGCGGTTTTGTAGGTGAGTTCTTAGTGTTACTTGGCATATTTAAATCAGATATGTTAGTTTCTTTCTTAATTGCGACGGGAATGGTTTTAGGCGCTGCATATATGCTGTGGTTATATAAGCGTGTAATGTATGGTGAAATAAATAATAAAGATATTCTAAAACTAGAAGACTTAAACGTTCAAGAGAAAATTTCTTTATATTCAATTGCCGTTTTAGTTATTCTTTATGGTGTTTTACCTAACTTCATAACAGATATAACAGGCCCTTCAGTTAAAAACCTATTAACAATTTATGGAGTGAATTAAATTGGAAAATTTACAATTCATATATCCTGAGATCTTCCTTAGCATTATAGCAATGTTGCTATTAATGGTTGGTGTATTTAATCAAAAAATAAACACAGTAAGTTTACTTTCTGGCGTATGCGCATTTGCGGTAGCTGTAGCGGGTTATATGCTTTTTGCTATAGATTTTAATTCCAGCGGGGTTGATGCAATAATATTTAATGGCGCATTTGAGTTTAATAATTTTACCATTTATATGAAGCTTCTTGCCTTCTTATCAGTGATTGCCGTTTTAGTTATTTCAGTAAATAATAATAGTTTTGCAAGCTGGAATAAAAATTGTTTTGAGTTCCCAATTCTAATTTTACTATCACTAGTTGGTGTTTGTTTGTTAATTTCTGCCAATGATCTAATGTTAGTCTATTTAGGTTTAGAGCTACTATCACTCTCATCTTATGTACTTGTTGCATTAAACAGAGATAACGAACTTTCATCTGAAGCAGCAATTAAATATTTCATTCTAGGGGCGCTTGCATCTGGTTTAATATTGTTCGGTTCTTCATTAGCTTATGGTTTTGCGGGTGATACAAACTTAACAGTTATTTTTGATAGACTAACTGAACTAGACACGGCTGAAAATGCTCTAGGGTTAATTTTAGGTCTAGTATTGGTTTTCTCTGGCTTTATATTTAAAATTTCAGCAGCGCCAATGCATATGTGGGCGCCTGATGTTTACCAAGGTGTCTCAAAGCCAGTATTAGCTTATTTATCTACCGCACCTAAAATTGCTGCAATGGCATTTTTAATCCGCATAGTTTCTAACAACCCTGAATATTTACAAAGCTCATATACATTAATAATAATTATTATTTCTGCGTTTTCACTAATTGTTGGTTCATTTGCTGGGCTAAGACAAACAAACATTAAAAGGCTACTCGCTTATTCATCAATCGCTAATATGGGTTTTATATTAATAGCGGTTGCAGTGGCAAGCCAAACAGCAATGACGGCGGCAATATTTTACCTTACAGTATATATAATAACTATTATTGGTGTATTCGCGATAATACTTAACATTAACAAAAATGACCTTGAAGAAGATAACATATCTAACTTAGCTGGTTTATCAAAAACTAGCCCTTATTTAGCATTTAGTTTGGCTGTATTGATGTTCTCAGTTGCTGGTATTCCACCTTTAGCTGGTTTCTTCGCGAAATTCTATGTGTTCATTGAGGCTATTAAGGTTGGAAATTATGTAATATCTTTAATTGGTGTGGTTGCAAGTGTGGTCGCGTGTTTCTATTACTTGAGAATTATTAAAACTATGTATTTCGATGAACCTAGTAACATTAGGTATGTTTCTAAAATAACTAATAGTTCAAAATTCATCATTTTCTGTTCTGTTATATTCTCATTAACATTAATATTTTATGTGAATGATATAGTTAGTTCAGCTAAGTCCGCAGTTTCGATATTATACTAATATAGTTGGTCACAATTGACTTGTGAGATTACAAAAATACTTGGACTTACTAGATATCACTATCTGCTAACTGACAGCACAAATAAGCAAGCTAAAAAGTTAATAGATGATTACTCTATCAATGCTGATAAAGTTTTAGTAACAGCCACAAAACAAACTAGTGGAAAAGGCAGGGCTAATAGAGAATGGGTCTCCCAAGAAGGTAACTTGTTTTTAAGTATTATCCCAACATTAAGAAAAGATATCAGCAAAGAGATTTATACTTATATAACCGCTCTCTCAGTTTCAAAAGCATTGGAGTCAATATCTACCAAGAAAAACCCTATTCGCCCTAGTATAAAATGGCCTAATGATGTTTTGTTGGAACAAAAGAAGTTATGTGGAATTTTATTAGAGATACATAATGAAAAGCTAATAATTGGTGTTGGAGTAAATATAAACTCAGCACCTGAATATGACGATAACTTAAGCTCTAGCTGTTTATTGGAATATTTAAATAAAAATAGTGAAATCACTTCAGAGACATTTTTAATTGAGTTTTTAAAGATGTTTAATGAATCTGAGAAACTAAGCTTGGAAAAGATTATATCTGAAATTAGAACCAGATTATTTAAAGCCTCTGCGGAAGTTT
>CAYGRX010000129.1:0-1763 GCA_964352365.1 uncultured Rickettsiales bacterium | reverse complement strand
ATACTAAAAAGAAAAATGCTAAAATTATTGATATTGACGAAAAAGGTTTACTAATAATTGAAACTGAAAATGGTATTGAAAAGCTAAATCATGGTGAAATATTTTTCTAATGAAATTACTTATTACAAGACCATATGAGGACTCACTTGAAACTAAAAAGCTAATAGAAGCTGAAACAGAGCATCAGGTTAGCATATACCCGTTGATAGATATTAAAATTCTAGAAAAGGAAATTAACCTTAAGCCAACAGAAAATATTATTATAACATCAGCTAATGGGCTAAATGCACTAAAGCAAAATGATAATTCAGTTAATTATAATTTATATCTAGTTGGTAAATCTTCTTTAAATAAAGCTAAAGATTTCGGCTATGATAATTTGCATTATTCCCAAACCTCTCTTAAAAATTCCAACTCAGAAAATCTAGCAGAATACATAATTCAAAATTCCGAGAAGGGTGATGAGTTTATTCACATCACATCTAAGAATGTCAAAGGTGACTTGCAGAAACTGTTAGAATCTGAAAAAAGGGTTTATAATAAATTAGAACTTTACGATGTGGTTGAAAATGATTTTGATGAGCAGATTATAGAATCACTTAAAAATCATGAATATGAGGGGCTTGTTTTCTTCTCAGAAAAAACCTCTATTATATTTTTATCGCTAATTAAAAAGTATAAATTGGCTAATAGTTTGGAAAATAAGAAAATATTTTGTTTAAGTGAAAGAATTTCTAGTGTATTTAATGATTGTAAGGGTTTGGAAGTTATATTTCCGAATGATGTAAATATTAATTCGTTTTTAGAATTATTGAAATAATTATAGTTACAAGGGGAAAACTATGACATCTAAAAAAACAAACACAACAAAGCCTAAAAAAGCTGCTGTTAAAAAAGAAGAAGTTATTGACGTTCAGTTAGATGAGCTAATGCCACCACGTGCAAAATTGAGCTTCATTTATCGTGCTGCTATTTTAGCTTCATTAATAGGGATCTCATTGTTGGTTTATGATAGAATTGAGCCAAATAAAATTCTATTTTTTGCAGAAACTGAATCACAAAAATGTGAAAATCCAGTTCATGAAATTGCTGATCAACTTAATGAAAGCATTGCAGGAATTTCAGCTCAAATACAAGGCTTAAATATAGCTAGGAAAGAGCCTACTAGAGTTGATGTTGATGGTTTGGTTGAAAGCATAAATAACTCTAAGAATGAAATTTTAACATCATTTACAGCATATTTAGATGATTTCAAAAAAATTAAAATTACTACTGAGCCAATTGTTCCAAAAGTTGCGGAGATAAGACAAGAGATTGAAAAAACCGTAGAAAAAACAGTTGAGCAAGCAAAACAGGAAGCTGCGAAAGACAGCAAGAACGCAGTTGTTTTTGATTTGGTATTTAACAAAATTTCTAGCCTGTTAGATAAAAAATCTAACCTTAATGAGCAACATGCGGCATTTAATTCTAAGTTAAATGAAACTAAAAATAGATTAGTCAAAGTTGAAGAAGTAATTTCTAAAAATGAAGATGGTCAAGTAGATAGCGCAAAAGAAATCTCTGATAGAATTAAATCTGCCTTAGGACAATTTGTTACAGTAAGAAAAGTTGATGATGAAAAAGTTATGCTTGAGCAATTATTTATAGAAGCGAAAGATTTAAGCGAGCAAGAAGACTATGAATCTTTAATTTCTGTTTTAAATGAGATTAAAGAAATATCAGGCGATAAATCAGTTGATAGTTTAATTGCCAAGGCTACGAAT
>CAYGRX010000128.1:0-5586 GCA_964352365.1 uncultured Rickettsiales bacterium | reverse complement strand
CTACTGAATTGCTCAACCAGCCCATAAAGTAGTCAACTGTTCCATTTGTTTTAGAATATACCTTTGTTTTGTAGCGAACATATTCTGTCGTAGTTTCCACGGGCTTAACTTCCAGAACAATATCAGCAACATCAAATGCTAAATAACCTATATTATATTTATACCTGAAATTAATATCAGATTTAAGCTTTTTAACATTTGTAAATACAGGTTTTTCAGATTCTTTTTTTACATCCTCAGAAATAATTTCCTTTATTTCACTTTCGGAAGATGAGAAATCTTTTAATAGTTCAATTTTTCGTTCATTCTTAGTGCATGAAGATAATATTAAGCAAATTATAAAAAATGCTGGAATCACAACTAGATTGATGTATTTTTTTATCATAGAAATATATATAGTTTAAGAACCAAAAAATTAAGTAGTAATTATGGCAGGACATTCTAAATTTGCAAATATTAAACATCGTAAAGGAGCACAAGATAAAAAACGCGCTAACTTGTTTACAAAACTAGCAAAGGAAATTGTTGTTGCCGCAAAAATGGGGCAACCAGACCCTGATTTTAACCCTCGTTTAAGGCTTGCAATTGCAAATGCAAAATCTAACTCCATGCCTAAGGCAAATATTGAAAATGCTATTAAAAAAGCAACTAGCGCTGGTGAAGGTGAGGATTATGAAGAAGTTAGATATGAAGGGTATGCACCAGGTGGAATAGCATTAATTATTGATACATTAACTGATAACCGCAACCGCACAGTTTCAGAAGTTCGCTCGACAATAACAAAAGCAAATGGAAATTTAGGCGAATCTGGTTCAGTTTCTTTTATGTTCGATAGGATTGGCGTTTTTAAATATGCAATTGATAAAGCTTCAGCTGATGAAATGTTCGAAGCTGCGATTGAAGCAGGTGCAGAAGATTGTACAACTGAAGGCGAAGAACAAGATACCGGTGAAGTTAAAGAATTCCATGTAATTACTTGCAGTGCAGAAAGCTTCAATGAAGTGCAAACAGTTTTAGGCGATAGATTTGGAGACCCTGAGCAAGGTAACTTAGATTGGCGCGCGCAAAACTATATTGAAGTCGATTTTGAAACTGCTCAAAAAATTGAAAATCTAATAGAAAAAATTGAAGATTTAGATGATGTGCAAAGTGTTTCCGCTAACCACACATATAGTGATGAAGTTGCTGAACAACTAACAGTTGCTGAATAGGGATTTCTAGCAAAAACTAAGTAACTTTAGCTTTTACCAATTCTCGGAACACATCCTCAAGGTCAGTTTCTTCTGTAGATATATCAATTACTTCATTTTTAGTAGCAGTTACATCTTTTAAAATATCAGTCATGGTATGCTTATTACTATCATATCCAATCTTAAGTGTTTTGCCGGCATTTTGAATTTCAGTTTCATATTTATCAAAAACTTTAGGAAGCTTATCAAAGTTTTTTGCAAATGAGAATTTGATATCTTTTCTACCCATTTTTTTAATTAGGTTTTTCATGCTATCATTTGCAATGACCTTACCATGATTAATGATACTAATTTTGTCGCAAAGCTCTTGCGCTTCTTCCAAATAGTGTGTTGTTAAAAGTATAGTAGCACCTTTGCCGTTCAAATCTTTAACATAATCCCAAAGTTGAATTCTAAGATCAACATCTACACCAGCAGTTGGCTCATCAAGAATAATTATTTTGGGGCTGTGGACTAATGCCTTTGCAACAAGTAAACGTCGCTTCATGCCGCCTGAAAGTCTACGCGGATTTACATTTGCTTTATCAGATAAGCCAAGTGCAGATAAGATTTCATCAGTTCTACGTTGTTTTTTTGATAGCCCAAAATAGCCCGCGTAAAATTCTAAGGTTTCACTAACATTGAAAAATGGATCAATCACAACCTCTTGTGGAACCACGCCAATAGAACGACGAACTCCCATTGGGTCTTCATCCAAATCAAAACCATTAACTTTTATTGAACCACTAGTTTTGTTAACTAAACCAGAAATAATATTTATTAATGTTGATTTACCAGCACCGTTTGGACCAAGAAGTGCAAAGAAAGAACCCTCTTCAACGTTTAAATCCACACCATCTAGAGCCAACTTATCTTTACCAGAAGCTCTATCTTTATATGTTTTTTTAAGATCTTTTATTTCAAATGCTAATGCCATTTTATTTTGTCTATTTAAATTATTATTCTAAGAAAAATTCAAACTCTCTAAAGTAGTCATCTATAGCAGACTTGATAGATTTAACTATTTTTTTCCTATGATCTTTTGTTCTAAGTAATCTCTCTTCATAAGAATTGGATAGATAGCCCAGCTCAATTAAAACCGAAGGAATATCTGCACCAGTTAAAACGGCCAAACTTTTTTCCCTGTTAGCATTTCTAAGTGGTTTAACTTTTTGGCCTAAATGTTTTGCCACAATTTTTGAAAAACTATCCGACACTGATTTAGTTTCTTTTTGGGCAAAATCAATAATAGCCTCTTTAACATCAAGGGAATCACCTCGCATACTAACACCACGAATTACATCTTCACTGCCAGATTTTATAAGTAATTTTCCTGCTTCTCGCTCAACCCTTTTATCTGAAATTGTATATACAGAAAAACCTCTAACACTATTGTTACTTATTGAGTCAGCATGAATAGATATCATAATATCACCATTATGTTTCCGTGCTTTTTTAACCCTCCCCTTAAGTGGTACAAAATCATCACCATAGCGAGTTAGTATAACTTTATATTTGCCAGTGCGCTCAAGCTCTTTCTTTAACTCCACAGAATAAAGAAAAGTTATTTGCTTCTCTTTAGTACCAAGCTTACCAATTGCTCCAGGGTCTTTACCACCATGCCCAGGGTCAATAACTATAACGGGTTTTTTAAGAATTTTAACCTTTTCTATTGGTTTAAAAGTAATTATTCTTTTATTAATATCAGGCTCTAGTTTTTGTATAGTTTGCTCTTTTACCTTTATAACTTCATTTATTTCAGTAGCTTCATAGAAACCAAATTCGGGCTCTATTTCCTTCTTGATTATAAATCCGCCACTATATTCAGGCTTTAAACTTTTAGGTGCTGGTTTTTTATTAACAGGGATTGGCTTCTTAATTGGTTGAACAGCTTGTTGGTATTTTGAATTAATATCAAAATCAATCTTTTCTGGTTCGAAGACTGGCAGAGAGAAAATTGAACCACCATCAGAATATGATGGCGTTAGGGATTTTGGTTTTTCTTCAGTGTAAGCAGGACTTGCTAGAAAAATACTAAGAAGTAATAAAATTAATTTATTGATTATAGTTTTAAACAAGATTCAACCGTTTTAACAATTCCACTAGCGTTTAACCCAGCCTTTTCATACATATCATAAGGTGAGCCATGATCTATAAATCTATCAGGTAAAGTAATGGAACGGAACAACAATTTGCCATTTAGCATGTCATTATTTGTTAAATGCTGAAGAACAAACGACCCAAAACCACCAATTGAACCCTCTTCAATTGTAACTATCATTTTAGATTTTGCAGCCATTTTATTTATTAAGGATTTATCTAGGGGTTTTGCAAAGCGAGCATCTACTATTATTGTTTTAACATTTCTTTTAGCTAAGATTCTTGATGCTTTTAATGCTTCTTGCAACCTTGTTCCATAGCTAAAAATAGCAACATCTGCCTTACGAGCATCTTTGATAATTTTACCTTTACCTATTTTTAATGCATCAACCTTTTTCAGCTCTTCAACCCCAACACCTTCACCACGTGGAAACCTAAAAGCTATTGGACCTTTATCATATTTAGCTGCAGTTTTAACCATACGACGCAATTCATTTTCGTCACTTGCTGCCATTAACACCATATTTGGTAAGCAACCAAGATATGAAATATCAAAACTTCCTGCGTGAGTTGGTCCATCTGCACCAACTAACCCCGCCCTATCAATTGCAAAGCGAACTGGTAAATTTTGAATTGCCACATCATGTACTACTTGGTCGTAGCCACGTTGTAAGAATGTTGAATATAATGTACAAAAAGGTTTAATTCCTTCAGCTGCCAAACCAGCCGCGAAGGTAACCGCATGTTGTTCGGCAATACCTACATCAAAAGTTCTTTTTGGATATTTTTCTGCAAATTTATCAATACCCGTACCGCTTGGCATTGCAGCAGTTATAGCAACAATTTTACGGTCTTGACCAGCTTCTTTTATCAAGCTATCTGCATATACTTGTGTATATGTTTTTGGACCGCCAGATGCAGATTTAGATTGAATTTTAGTTTCGGCATCAAAAGTTTTTACAGCATGGAATTTTTCTTGACTAACTTCAGGAGATTTAAAGCCATAGCCCTTTTCTGTAACTACATGTATTAGAAATGGACCTTTTCTTTTGCTCTCTTTTACATTTCTAAGAACTGGTAAAAGATGCTCTAGGTTATGACCGTCGATTGGCCCTAAATACCTAAAACCTAAATCTTCAAAAAAGTTACCACCAACAACAACATCTTTTGCCATTTGTTCGGTTTTTTTAACTGCCCTTTCAAAATAATTAGGTAAATGTTTAACGGCCTTTATTGCAAAATTACGAAATGAATTATATGTTTTGCCTGAAATTAATCTTGCAAGATAAGCCCTCATAGCACCAGTTGGCGGTGCTATCGACATGTCATTATCATTTAAAATAACAATCAGTTTAGAATCCTCTGCTCCAGCGTTATTTAGTGCCTCATATGCCATTCCAGCTGAAATTGAACCATCACCAATAACAGCAATTACATCATTTTTTTTGCGAAGTTTATCACGTGCTATCGCCATACCTAAAGCTGCTGAAATTGAAGTTGAACTATGACCTGCACCGAATGGATCATACTCACTTTCATCACGTTTTGTAAAACCAGAAAGTCCACCTGCCTTGCGCAAGCTTTCCATTTTATTTTTTCTACCAGTAAGTATTTTATGTGGGTAAGCTTGATGACCAACATCCCATATAACCTTATCTTTGGGGGTATCAAAAACCGCGTGAATAGCAACAGTCAACTCAACAACTCCAAGTCCAGCCCCTAAATGACCACCTGTTTTTGAAACAGATTCTATAACCTGTTTACGTAAATCTTCAGCAACTTGTACCAATTCCTCATCTGAAAACTTTTTCAAATCTTTAGGGTAATTAACTTGGTCTAAAAGCATCAAATTTGACTCAAAAATTTATTATAGTTTTTATTGCATTTGCTCTTAACAAACTGTAATGTCCCTGTCACGTAAAAAGTGTTTTTTGCGTTAGCTTAAAAAAGCTTAAAAATTAGCTAAAAGGGTTAGGCAATCGCCCATTTTCTTGAGTTGCCAAGTATTACTATAATTATTTTAAAGTATATTTATGAATTCGTGTTTAGGAAATATTAACAATGACAAAAAGGATCTTGATAGATGCTGTGCATCCGGAGGAAGTTCGTGTTGCAGTGGCAGACGAGCAAAAACTAATAGAATTTGATTTTGAATCAACAGCTAAAAAACAAATAAAAAGTAACATATATCTCGGAAAAATAACGAGGGTTGAACCATCTCTTCAAGCTGCGTTCGTAGAGTATGGAGGAAATAGGC
>CAYGRX010000127.1:0-5801 GCA_964352365.1 uncultured Rickettsiales bacterium | reverse complement strand
TCGTCCTGATAGAGTATCAATTGTAACAGATAGTAATGGCTCAATTTCAGCTTATGAATATTGTAATGGAAACAAAAAAGTAAAATACCCTGTTGATAGAGTAACAGGTAGAAGCCAAATCTTACATTTTAAAAATTTCAACCCACTTAACGACCATTTTGGCCTCAGCTCAATTGAAGCTGCAGCATATAGTATCGATCAACATAATAATGCTGCAAGATGGAACCAAGCTTTACTCCAAAATGGAGCAAAACCTAGTGGCGCCCTAGTAGTAAATAACGATAAAAATGGTGGATCGGGTACTTTAACTGATGAGCAATTTATGCGTGTAAAAAATCAAATAGAAGATCAGTTTATGGGAATTGACAATGCTGGCAAGCCAATACTCCTTGAAGGTGGTCTGGACTGGAGGGAAATGAGCCTTAGTCCAAAAGATATGGATTTTATTGAAGCGAAACATACTGCCGCTAGAGAAATTGCACTTGCCTTTGGTGTGCCACCACAATTACTTGGAATTCCAGGAGATAATACCTATAGTAATCTTGCAGAAGCGCGTTTGGCACTATGGGAGCAAACTATCATCCCGCTTGTTGAAGAGCTAGTAATGAGCTTACAAAAGTGGCTAATTCCAAATTTCAAAAAAGCGGAAATTTTGAAACTTAGTTATGATGTAAATAATATTCCTGCACTTTTACCAAGGCGTGAAAAACTTTGGGATAGGGTTTCAAAAGCAGACTTCTTATCTGATGATGAAAAACGTGAGCTAGTTGGTTTGAACAAGAATGAGTAATAGATTATTAAATAATATTAAACTCAAGAATCAGCTTTTAATTTCAAAATCAGCAGAGCTAGGAATACCTTATAAAGATTTACAAAAGCTAAATCTCTATTTGCATGAATTGCAAAGCAAGGATGCCTCAAACTTTCCTGAAGTTGAAATTGTAAATAAGCCAGAATATAATTATGAGCTTGAGAGACCAGCAGGTGCGACTCATTACATTTGGGTAACAGAGTTAACCAACAAATCTTAGAGCAATCAATATTAGAATCTGAAGGAAATTTTGGGTGATAAGGTCGATGAATATGGAACTCCTTTTTACTTGTACGATTCATGGACTACAAATTTTAGCGCAAGCTATGAAACTTCTTTCTAAAAGAAAATTATAAATATTACTTCAGGATATATGTGAATTAATATTAAAAAAGGTGTCAGAGAAACAATAAAATATCCAAAAATATTATTTCTTAAATCTTTTTTAAAGTTGATTCTCTTTATATAATATAATAGCCAACTAATCTCTAAAATAGCTGTATAAAGAGTAACTGGTATCCACCCGAGTAAAGCAAAGAATACATTGCTAGCACCATCAGCAATATTTATTTCTCCACATTCTAGATGATGTTGAACTGCTCCATCACTGAAATTACTTTGGCACGCTTTATATTCTTTCAATCTATTTTCTCTTGGTATATGTAAACTAAGGTTGATTAGAATATACCCTAAAAATATTGCTAAAATTAACCTACCATTCCTCCATGCTAAGCTAGAGTCAGGCTTTGCGCTAAACACTAAGATAGCGGGTGTTATCACCAGTAGAAGTAAAATAATTTGTATGTCCAAAGCTTCCAATTTTACACATTCTCAAGTTGTATATGGTTCACCATAATACAATGCCGGAAGAAATCAAATTAGGAATTTAAGATTTAATTTGCCTAGAAACCTATAGCTTCTCTTAGCTCAGTCCATTCGCGCTTAGTTAAACCAGAAGTTTCTTCAGTCACTTTTTCACCTTCGATCATACGTTTAAGGACATCTCTGCCGGTACCACTCAAATGAGTTGCACTCATACGATATTCTTCAAAAGCTTCAAATGCAAAAGGTACCCATTTTTTTACCATATCACACATAATCTCAGCATAAGCTCTTATCTCATATTGAGCGTGACTATCGGCACGTAGCATCAAGAAGTGGAAAAGATTATGAAGATCAATTTTCCAATACCACTGCGTGTAGTAGTTTAAAGGTAGGTTCATACGCGCTAATTCACGTGCCAAACCTTGTTTATTTTCATCAAGAGTTTCACCTGCGAAATTTTCATTCATCAATTCTTCATAATGAGAATAAGCAGTTTCACTATCTTTTTTTAAAATTTCTAAAACTCTTTCAGCTTCTGCCCCTTCAAGCGGATGACCTTCTGCCCTGCCTTGATGGTTTTGTGAGCTTTGAGGGGCAAGCTGTTCATTTTTAGGGACATAAAATTCCTTATCTAAAATTGAATATCTTGCAGAATATTCATTAACATTTGCAGTTCTATGACGAATCCACTGACGAGCAATAAATATTGGCAATTTGATATGGAATTTAATTTCACACATTTCAAACGGAGTAGTGTGCCAATGACGCATAAGATAGCGAATTAACCCTCTATCTTGGTTAACTTGTTTTGTGCCCGCTCCATAACTAACACGTGCGGCCTGTACAATCGCTGAGTCATCGCCCATATAGTCAATTACGCGAACAAAACCATGATCAAGAACTGGAATTGGTTCAAACAAAATTTCTTCCAAGGCGGGGACTGTTGCCCTTCTAGTTTGAAATGATTGTTTTCTAATTTCTAAAACTTCTTGTTTTTGCTCTACTGTAATTGTCATGCTGTTTTGACCTGAATTTATATATTATTTTTAAATAATATATAAGGCTAAGAAGTTATTTCCAGCTATAAATTGGCTCTATCTAAAGTTTTCTTGAAACTCGGCATTTAACCTTTGATCCCATGCAAATCCTAAAGTTATTCTAGTGCCCATTCCTTTCTTACTTTGAATTTCAAATGTACCACCCATAAGGTTGGTTAATTTTTTCGCAAAAGGTAAACCGATGCCTGTGCCCTCATAGTTTCTGTTAAGATCAGTTTCGACTTGGCCAAAGAGAGCCATTACAGTTGGAATATCTTTTTCATCAATACCTACACCAGTATCTTTCACTTCGATATAAAGCCTATCTTGTTTAATATCGTTAAAAATTGAAACTGTAATGTTGCCATCTTCAGGTGTAAATTTTACTGAATTAGAAAGTAGGTTTAGTATAATTTGCTTGAAACGTTTTTGGTCAACCTTCAAAACGCAATGCTCATGAGCAAAACTTTGAAGCAGCTCTACCCCAGATTCATTAGCCCTTGGTGCAACAATAGAAAAACATTGTTTAATTACTTTAACAACGTCACATTCTGTCATATTGACTTTAAGCCTTCCAACTTCCGCTTTTGAATAGTCTAAAATATCATTTATTAAACTTAACAAATGCAACCCAGAATTATTAATATCATTGGCATATTTTTTATATTCTGTGTTTCCAAGTGGACCCATTGTCTCATCTTTAATCAACCCTGAGAAGCCAATGACGGAGTTTAATGGAGTTCTAAGCTCATGAGTGAAATTCGCTAAAAATTGAGATTGTTGAACATTTTCTTGCTTCAATCTCTCAATCTTTTTTTCCATAATAGATATTTGGGATTCATACTCATCTTTACCATCCTCATTTAACCTTGCGGTTCTAAGTATTTGCAGCATAAGCATGAATAATGGAAGTAAGAATAGTGTTAATATTAAGAAATAGTATGGGTACGTATTAACTCGAATTTGGCTTTTATCCAACTTGGTAACTAAATATAAATCTTTGAATTCATTTTCAGTAAAATATTGCCCTAGACTAATAAAGGTTCTAAGATCTTCTTTCTTACTGGCATCCTTTTCTAGAATCTGTGATATTTTATCATTCGCTGCTTTTTCAACTAAAGGTATGTAGGCAACATCTAGGCTAGAATCGTCAAATAAGTTTTCGCCCTTTTCATTTACAAAATAGGCCTCTGTAACAGCGCCGCCTAAAATTACATTATTAATCTTGTTTATAATCCTATTTGTGTCAGCACATCTGTTCTTATTTTTTAATTTACAAGGTAATCTTGATAAATCTTCTTTGTCAGATTGTGTCATTAAGCTAACTAATCTATTCACCCTCGCATATAGAAGGTCTTCAGATTTATCCAGTAATCTATCACCCTGAATAGATGGCATTGATAATTTAAATATGTAGACAAAGGCGCATATCAAAATTACAAAATAAATTGATAGGAAATATTTATTAAACATTAGCTTAGTTTTCTCTTAATGTTATTCACATTAAACACTATATTCACAAAATGTTAAAATATATTTTAACAAGGTTTTTACTCAGTTTCCCTACGCTTTTTGGGATAATCCTTGTTAATTTTGCCATAATTCAAGCCGCACCTGGTGGTCCAGTTGAGCAAGCAATTGCAAAAATTCAAGGGCAAGACCAAAATTTCACAGAAAGATTCACCTCTTCTGCAAAAGACTTTGCAGATAATAGCGGTTTGGAGCTGAATTCTTCTGTTAGCAATTCTAGCTCTATTAAATATAGGGGCGCGCAAGGCATTGATAAAGAAGTTATAAAAAAAATAGAGAGAATATATGGCTTTGATAAGCCAGTAACTGAAAGATTTATATCTATGCTAAAAAATTTTCTAACATTTAATTTTGAAGAAAGTTTTTTCAAAAATCAGAATGTGATTTCTTTAGTTCTAGATAAACTACCTGTTTCCATATCACTAGGTTTATGGACAACAATTTTGGTTTATCTTATATCAATACCTCTTGGTATAAAAAAGGCAGTTAGTGATGGTAGTAAGTTTGATGTTTCTTCTAGTTTTATAATAATTATTGGCTACGCGATCCCATCGTTCCTTTTTGCAATATTGCTTATTGTATTATTTGCAGGTGGAAGCTTTTGGGATATTTTCCCGCTACGTGGTTTAACTTCTGATAATTTTGAAGAACTCTCAATTTTAGAAAAAATTAAAGACTATATTTGGCACATTACCTTGCCTGTTTTAGCGATGGTTATTGGAGGCTTTGCATCTCTAACTATGCTATGCAAAAATAGCTTTATTGAAGAAATTTCAAAGCAATATGTACTTACTGCTAAGGCAAAGGGTTGCTCAGAAAAACAAATTTTATATGGTCATGTTTTCCGTAATGCAATGCTAATAATAATTGCAGGCTTCCCAGCTGCCTTTATAGGGATATTATTTACAGGATCTTTTTTGATAGAAATTATATTTTCTTTGGATGGACTAGGTTTACTCGCCTTTGAATCTATCATGTCACGTGATTATCCCGTTATTTTTGGTTCACTATATGTTTTCACATTATTAGGCTTATTATTGAATCTACTGGGTGATATAATATATGTAGTTGTAGACCCAAGAATAGATTTTGACACAAGATAACGAGAATATAAAACATGTTTACAGGAATTATTACAGATATAGCTACAGTTAAAAAGTTTGAAAAAACAGGTGAAGTTTGGACGCTTGATATCATAACTAAATATGATGTTATTGATATCAATATAGGGGCATCAATTGCTTGCAACGGTGTATGTTTAACGGTGGTTGAAAAACGCCCAAATAATTTAAGGTTTGAACTTTCGCCAGAGACTGTAAATTTAACTACATATTCAAAAGTTAAAAAATTAGATAAAATTAATCTCGAAAGATCATTGAGAGTAGGTGATGAGCTCGGTGGCCACTATGTTTCAGGTCACGTTGATGGAGTCGCTACTGTAAATAATATAAGCATAGATGGTGATAATTGGGTAGTAGATTTTGTAGCCCCAGAAAGCCTATCTAAATATATTGCTAAAAAAGGCTCTATTTGCATTAATGGTGTTTCGTTGACGGTCAATGAAGTTGTAAAGAATAAATTTTATGTAACTATTATTC
>CAYGRX010000126.1:0-5844 GCA_964352365.1 uncultured Rickettsiales bacterium | reverse complement strand
TTTAACGTGCTGCACGTTAACTTCCACATAAATCTTATTTTCTTTTTTTATTTACTTTTTTATTATATTAACTAAACCAGGGCTAAAACAGGAAATTTTATGCCATTCCGTTTTTTCTTTGCGCTCACCAGTCATTTTATCGTTCCAAGACTCGCTGGTTGCAAGTGTTAGGCTCGCAATTTCGCGTCCGTCACTAGTAGTTCTTATTTCTGGATCTTTGCCGATGTTACCAACTAGGATAACCTTGTTAATACTGCCACTCATTTGATATCACCTCAAGCTTTGTTGTGGCTATAATAACTAAACTACAAACTTTATCATGTAAACATCAATAATTAGTAATAAAGAAAATATTATAATAAGTTCAAGCATTGTCTAATCTCCCATTGATTCGGTTAGGTTTTTTAGTGCCGTCAATTTATGGGGGTCATTAATCGCAGTTATATTGTACATTATTTCCTTAATTAGATCAATATAGAGACTATTTGAATTTAATTCAAATTTGTCATTATTTAAGTTATCAAGAAGATATAACATGTTTATGCCTAAATATTCGCATATTTGATATAGTCGTGAAATGCTAATTCTATTTGTTCCATTCTCATATTTATGAATTTGCTGATGAGTGATTCCTACATTTTCAGCTAGCTCCTTTCTTGATATATTCTTAGATTTCCTAACTTCTAGGATCTTAGTGCCAACAATCTTATCAATCTCCATTGCTTGTTTTGTCATAATTTTCCCCAATTAACATTTATATTTTATATGAAGCTAAAATCATGCCAAATTAACTAATTATTAACCAGATCTATATGTATACGAGTTTTTTTACTATGTAATATCATTGATAGTTTTTAAAAAACTAGGGATTATACCTTTATTGCATCAGTATGAAACAATGACTGTGCCATTATGCTATTTAAAATTGAAATTAAGGGTATATTATCATATGTTAATTGAATTATTTATGGTGATATCTGGAAAACTATCATTTTAGAAATAAGTAATATACTATTGTAATACGCAAACTCTATGATGAACATGTAAATATGAATGAAGGTTCGGAAAAGATTCTTAAAAAACTGATGCTAGAAAGTTTGGCGGGAAAAAAGTTGTCATATAAAAATCTTTTATCAGAATTGTATATTATATCTTTTAGGTTTGTTCGTAAAAAAGTTGGTAATGAAAATGTTATTGATGATGTCTGCCAAGAAATATTATTGTCTGTTCATAAATCAATTCATACTTTTGATGAATCTAAACCCTTCC
Source organism: uncultured Rickettsiales bacterium (assembly GCA_964352365.1). Classification (GTDB taxonomy): domain Bacteria; phylum Pseudomonadota; class Alphaproteobacteria; order Rickettsiales; family UBA8987; genus CAYGRX01. Next base: position 4,575 of record CAYGRX010000126.1, on the reverse strand, counting down.
TACCTTGGTTTTATGCAATTGCTCGTTATAGAATAAATGATTATCTACGCTCTCATTACTCAAATTTAGAAACAAATCCTTTTGAGGATTGGATGGAATCTGAAGAAGATGGAAATGACCAAGTGGATCAAATAAATAATTCACAAGCTATAAATTCTGCCTTATCTGAACTGCCTGATAAGAAACGTCATATAATTCAATTATTATATGTTGAAGGCTTCAGTGTTAAAGAGGTCTCGGAGAGACTTAGTTATTCACAGTCAGATATTAAAGTTTCCGCACATCGTGCATTAAAGCAAATAAAATCTAAATTTAGAGGAAGGTAATGAGTAAGTCTGAATCATTAATAGAAAATTTATCTAAACAAAATATTAATCCTAAAAAAGTTAGCCCAGGGTTCTTACTTGCCCACTTTATAGTTTTCTTTGCATTGTTTACGTTCACCACTGTAGCTATCAGAGGTTTGCGTTTTGATATCATTGAGCAACTTAGCTCAATACATTTTCATATTGAAATTGTAATGTCCATTGCAGCATCACTTTTTTCTATTTTTATTGCTATTGAGCTTGCAATTCCAGATGAAAAAAGATGCCCATCAATAAATTTTCTACCTGTAATACCAATTATATTAATTGGATATGCGATATTGGAAGGCGGAAATATTGGTGCGGATGCACTTAGAGAGTCTTTAAAGCATGACCATTTTGAGATTACTATTCTATTGGCATTTTATACGATACCGTTCGCAGTTTTGGGTTTTGCTTTTGTTAAAAATCTAGCGCCAACCAAATTAGGGCTAGATGGCTTTATGATTTTTTTAAGTAGCTCATCGGCTGCACATTTTATAGTTAGGATAACTGAACCCACTGATAATATAGCCCCAGTTTTTATTTGGTGCTATTTACCAATAATATTATTTTCATGTATGGGGATATTTCTTGGTAAAAAAATACTTAAATGGTAATTTCTTGTAACCAAATTAGAATTTATAGTGAATAGTATTATTGAAGATTGGTTGATGAACTTTTTCAAACTAAGTTTAAAATCATTTTTAAAATTAAAAAAATAATTGGAGAATATAATGAGTACTAAATTTTTACTTACCTCAGCTTTAGCGCTTTCAACAACAGCTGTTATGGGACTTTCAAATATAGATGAAGCGGAAGCTGCAAAAAAAGGCAAAGAAAAATGTTATGGAGTAGTTAAGGCTGGTAAAAATGATTGTGGTTCTAGTGATGGAAGTCATTCATGCGCAGGTCAAGCTACTAAAGATTCTGAAGCTACTGAATGGGTTTACCTTCCAGAAGGTGTTTGCGATAAATTAGCAGGTGGCGTTAAAGGTTAATTAGTTAAATAGGGCTTTTCGGGTAGAACTACTATATAGTTTTCTAATAGTAGTCTACCCGTTTTTATAATTTGTCATCCTGTCATATAACGGGTCTATTTGTATATTAAGTGTGAGTATAGAAGAAAATAAAAATTATAAAGAATTCAAAAACCAGAATTACAAAAATTTAGGCTTTGGTCTCGGTCTAAGGCAAAAACATGTAGACCAAATAATCTTGAAAAAACCAAAAGACATTGATTGGTTTGAAATAATTTCAGAAAATTACTTTAACCCCAGATCTAAAAGCAGAAAAGATGTTGAGGTTTTAAGGCAAGACTATCCATTTGTTATGCACGGTGTTTCACTTTCTATAGGTAGCACTGATCCCTTAGATATGGAATACATGAAGCAACTAAAGAATCTTGAAAGATGGCTGCAACCAGAACTAGTTTCAGATCATATTTGCTGGACTGGCATTAACAATTTTAATTCTCATGACCTTTTGCCGGTTCCATATACTGAAGAATCTTTGCAAAACATGATAGTAAAAATTTGCCAAGTTCAAGATTATCTTGGTAGACAAATTGCATTAGAGAATCCTTCAACCTATCTGGAATTTAAACAATCAAACATACCAGAATGGGACTTTATAAACACCCTTGCTCATGAATCAGATTGCTTACTATTAATGGATATTAACAATATATATGTAAATTGTTTTAACCATAATTACGACCCGCAAAAATATATAAATTCATTTTCGCACGAAAGGATTGCTCAAATTCATTTAGCTGGTCATAAAAACTATGGTACACATATAATTGATACTCATAGTGATCATATTGCAGATGAAGTTCTAGAATTATATAAATTTGCGATAAGTAAATTTGGAAATAGAAGTACTATGATTGAATGGGATTCTAATATTCCATCATTAGGAACTATGTTTTCTGAGCTTAAAAAAGTAAAGCAGGCCTCAGAAAGTGCATATAAAAATAACCACTATGCTAAAATTGAAAAGTTTAGAAATAAAAAAACAGAAAAACTAAGCTCATTATACAATAAATTTCAATCCTATTTACTTAAACCTCATGATCTCGAATTTGAACCTGAAAATTGGATAAAACAAAAAGATAATCTTTCAGAAGTAGATCAAATAAAAATTTATGCATCTGCATATAGGACGCGCTTATTTGACTTAATAGTAAATGAGTATAATGCTTCAAAAAAATACCTTTCAAAAGAAAATTTTGCAAAATTAGTTAGAAGTTATATTGAATATCAACCTTCGAAATTCCGCAATATTGATGAATATATCTATAATTTCCCCAAATTTGCTAAAAAATATGTTGATGAAATTTCCTATGAACTTTTATATCTTGAATCAGAAATATCATTATTTCAAGAAATTTTACCAGATCTAAACTCTGCAACTAAAACTTTAGAGTTTAATAATGATGTAAACTTAATCTATTCAGCTTGTATGAATGATGGCCTATCAAACCTAACTCTGAGCCAAATAGAGGGAAAAAAAATTACTCTTGAAATAGGTGTTGATGAAGATGGGGTATATAGAAGTAAGATTTCAGCATAAACTAAACTTTAGGCTTTTTTACCTACAACATTCACAGTTCTTATCTTTTTTAATTCTTACCTTTCTAAACTCGGTTTTCTTTTGGTCGAAAACTAGCATACTTCCAGCCAAACTTTTTCCCGCACCAGTAATTTCTTTAATAACTTCACTTGCAGCCAAACTACCTATAATGCCACCTAAGCTTCCTAATACACCTGAGTTAGAACATTTTGGCGTGGCATCTTCGGGTGGTAAAACACTTACTAGGCATTGGTAGCAAGGCAAGTTTTTGTCGTAGCCTTTAAACGTATATAATTGACCGCTAAAACCAATAATTGCAGAGCTAACCAGAGTTTTCTTAGTGTTAAAACAAGCTTTGTTAACTATAAACCTAGTTTTAAAATTATCTGTTCCATCAACAATAATATCAAAATCAGCAATCAAGTTTTCTACATTATCTTTGTTTAATTGTTCATCGAAGCAAATTACATTTATATTGGGGTTTAAATCTAAGATAGCGTCTTTTGCGCTGTGTGTTTTTGGTCTGCCTACATCCTCTGTTTCATGGATTATTTGTCTTTGTAAGTTTGATATATTCACCTTATCATGATCAATAATACCAATAGTACCTACTCCGCTTGCAGATAAGTATAACAAAACTGGTGACCCTAAGCCACCTGCGCCAACAACTAGAACTTTTGAATTTAAAAGCTTCGTTTGACCTTCTTTACCTATTTCAGGGATTGAAATATTTCGAGAATATCTAATTTTATCTTCATGTTTCAAAGCTGATAAAACCTCTTATTTGACTAAATTTAACTTTCTTAAATTTGAAATTATTATACCTATAAATATGAAGATGAACCCTATTATATGATATTGTTTTAATGGCTCATGTAGAATTAAAACCGCCAATATACTTGAGAAAACAGGTATAGTATAATAAATTATACTGGTTTTTACTGCTCCTATTATTCTCACGGATTCTTGCCAAGCCAACCAAGAAATAACACTCGCGCCAACCCCAGTATATAAATATATCATCCAGGCGTCAGAAGTAAATGGAGTAGGGGCAACGTTAATTGCTTCCCAAGCATAAAATGGCACTAATGTAATTATGCCTACAAATATTTGTGAAAAAAGAAAAACTTTTGCCGACATATCTTTAGGTTTAAAATGCAAAGCTGCTCCCCAGCTTGCCCAAATGGTTGCTGTTAAGAGTAAAATCATATCTCCTTTATTCCAAACCATATTTATTATTGTTTCTAACTTTCCGTGAGAAACAACAATTACAGCGCCTGAAAATGCCATAATACCGCCACCAACTTTAAATTTAGAAAATCTATCAAAACCTAAAATGCCAGCTATTATTAAAGTTCCAATTGGAGCTAGAGAAGAAATTAATGCTATGTGATGTGCCGATGTGTAATGACCCGCAATGTATATTAGCGTGTTAAATGCAGCGACACCAAAAGCTCCCATAATTAAAGTAAATTTCCAGTATTTTAAAACTATATGTAATTCTCTTTTAAATGGTTTATACGCAAATGGCAACAAAGCACAAAATGCTACAATCCAACGCCAAAAAGCTAGAGTAATTGGTGGTACCAGTTCATTCGCCCCTCTTGCAATAACAAAATTTCCAGACCAAATTAGGCAAGCCATAAGTGCAATA
>CAYGRX010000125.1:0-5935 GCA_964352365.1 uncultured Rickettsiales bacterium | reverse complement strand
CAATTGGACAAGGTTACGTTTCAGCAACTACATTGCAACTTGCCACAATGGTAGCTAGGATTGCTAGTGGTGGTAAGCAAGTTGTACCGCGTTTAGTATTGGAGAACAATGTTCCAAAACCAGTTTTTGATTATATTGAAGGTGTCTCAACTAGAAATGTTCAAATTGTTCAATCTGGAATGGCTCAAGTTATAAATAGTTATTTTGGCACGGCTTTTAAATCTCGTATTGAAGAGCAGCGACATAGAATGGCGGGTAAAACTGGGACTTCACAAATAACAGAGGCGCGAAACATAAAAAAACGTAAAAGGGGTTTCGAAGAAAATCACTCTATTTTTATAGGTTATGCGCCACTTTCAAACCCTCGTTTTGCAATTTCAGTTGTTGTTGAATTTGGTGGTTCAGGTTCATCTTCTGCAGCACCGATTGCCAGCAAAATCATGAAGTTCGTCCAAGAGAAATACAATATTTAGAGAGAGGTAATTTATGGAAAATCCTATCGATACTTATAAGAAAAAACTTATATCTGATTGTAAGAATTCATTGGGTGAAGATTTTAATAAGGTTGAGAATTTAACCTCAGAATTTTTTATATCTTTAGCTCAAACGGCTGCTAGAAAAAATACTTCTCAAGCTAATATTCCATTGACTATGAGGTTAGGTACATCAGTAAATCAATCTTTTTTAGATGGTATTAATAGAAAGAAAAATACTTTTGAAAGAGAATGCTATAAAATTGGTATTGATAAAAATGTTACAGGTTTTCTAATCGGTCAAACCTTTAAAAAAGTTAGTGATTATCTTAGATCTCAAAATATTTCTATAGATATTTTTCCCAAAGAAAATGGTCTGTTGTAAAAGAGCTAAACCTTTAAAAAGTTAAGCCATTTAGATTACTTTTATATTTCATTAAAATGGCTAATTTTCTAAGTATAATAGCTGGTCTTATTATCCTTAAAAACTCTGTCCAGTTGCTTCCCAATCTGCCATGAAGCTTTCTAAACCTTGGTCCGTAAGTGGGTGTTTAACTAGTTGTTTGATTGTTTTTGGTGGGATGGTACAAACATCAGCGCCCATATATCCAGCTGTTGCAACATGCATAGGGCTACGAACTGAAGCCACTAAAATCTGTGTTTTTAGGTTCGGGTAGTTCATGTAAATCTTTTTTATTTCTTGAATTAAGCCCATTCCGTTTTGTGCAATATCATCATGTCTACCAACAAAAGGAGAAACATAAGTAGCACCTGCTTTCGCTGCAAGTAAAGCCTGTGTAGGTGAGAAGCAAAGCGTAACATTTGTTTTTATCCCTTCATCACTAAATATTTTTGTTGCTTTGATCCCTTCCCAAGTTAATGGAACTTTGACTACAACATTATCAGCAATTTTTGCTAATTTTCTGCCTTGCTCAACCATACCCTTGGCATCTAGTGCAACAACTTCAGCGCTTACAGGAAGGCTAGGAACTAGCTCGCAAATTTCTTTTGTAACTTCAAGGAAGTCTCTGCCACTTTTTGCAATTAAACTAGGGTTTGTAGTTACGCCATCAAGCATGCCACTATCTTTTAATTCCTTAATTTCATTAATTTCTGCGGTATCTACAAAAAATTTCATTTTAGTTGCCTATGTTTAATTTATAATTTGAAAATAACTATAAACGCCAATATATATATATCAATTAATTTTGGAAAAGTTTTGTTATGAAAAATATTGTTCTGTTATTTACTGCTTTTGTTATTTTCTCTTCTTTATCTGCCTGCAACACAGTTAGTGGTATAGGTAAAGATTTAAAAAGCGCAGGTAATGTAATGCAAGATGCCGCAGATTAATTTGATTGGGTGATTAGCTCAGCTGGTTAGAGCGCTACGTTGACATCGTAGAGGTCGTTGGTTCAAATCCAATATCACCCACCACTTGCAGTAAAGGTTTTGATGATTTTGTAAGGTTGTAAATAAACCTATATGCTACTTTGGGGTGTAAATAAGCACTTATAAAGTAATTACATATAACTATAAATTTTCGTATAATTGCGTTAAACTTAGGTAATATAGAAGGTGCAATACACGGATGAATGAATACTATACTCTTGATGAATCAAATAATATCGTTTTTTTGTTATATGTTCTTTTTTATGAAGACCTAGTGAAATACTTCCGTGAAAGCGATGACTTAAGCGTACAGTATGATGAGATTTTAGAAAAAATCCAAGAAGACGATTATAAAAGGAATATTCTTAGTAAGGTTACTAAACTAATAAAAGGCAATAAAATTGAAATAATTGATGGCATGAAGGGTGATATAAAAACTATTGAAGTTGACCCCGTGTCGTTTTTTGAGCTACTTGAAAAAGAAGGGGTAAAACTTTCAAATGACGCTAAAGGTGCTGTTAGAAACACTGTTGGTAATATAGCCGAAGAAAAAGAGAGGCAAACCCGTCTATCCATTTTCAAAAATCAAATATTACCTAAAGATGAATTTTTATCCCTATCAAACAAAGAGCCTCTCTGGGATTTAAGCAAATCAGTCCTTTATATATCGGGTTACAGAAGTTTTCATAAATATGAGTATGACTATGAGTGTATTTGTAGTGATGATGAACTAAAAAAAACATATGATTATGCCTGTGATAGCAGAAGAATAAAAGAGCTAGACTTAGTTAGTGGAATTGGTTCAGGGTTTCCAGCGCAATACCAAGTAAGACCTAAAGATTTTATATCTTGGGCTAAAAAGCATTTTGTAAATTCTCCTTATTTTGAAGATGAAGTGGAAAATAAACCTAATGAAAACAAACCCTCATATTATATAACCCCCGACATGCAACTGATGTTTGACGCTATAGAAGAATTTTGGAGTGGATACAATTTAGAATCTCCAAATCCCCATGTAGCGCCTGTAAAGAAAGAGGTTGTGACATGGTTGTTAGAAGAGGCTAAAAAAAGAAAAATCGATTTCAGCAAAACAAGAGCCGAGAATATGGATACAATAATTAGATGCCCGTCATCTCGAAGAGGTGGTAACACTTTTTAACCCCCCCCAGAGGGGTAACCCCGCATGGTCAGTGGATTTATTTAATTTTATATATCTGGGATAAAATCTCCATAATTTAATAAATCTATGGAGCATACTATGAATAACGATAAACTACTCACCCGAAAAGAAGCCGCTGAATATTTAGGTTTGTCAGAAGGCACTCTTGCCGTTTGGAAGACAACAAAGCGTTACCCACTTCCAGTTATTAAAGTCGGTCGCTCAGTTCGATATAGGCAATCTGACTTGGACAAGTTCCTTGATGACATGACAGACCCGCAAATCAGGGCTTAGGGGGTGTATCATGTCGCGCAAGAAGGCAAAGAGAAAGCTCAATACTAGGGTAATAAAATCAACGGAACTATATCTTGTAGGCGAGTTAGCTAAAACATTGGATGTATGCCCTAATACTATCACTAATATGATAAGTGAAGGACTGCCAATTGTTGAAGGTTCTTATCCTTATATAATCAGGGGGGCGTTCGCTATTGTCTTTATCAAAAAACGGCTGGAAAAATCGAAAACTAAACTAAAGCAAGGTGAGTTTTATTGCCTCCCTTGCCGAAAATCTTGTAAGCCAAAAAACAACATCGCCACCTTGCATATTACAGCCCCAAAAAGAGGTAATTTAAAAGCCTCCTGCAATATGTGTAGCAGAACAATCAACAGGGGAATATCACTCGAAGACCTGCCCAAATTTCAAGAAGTCCTAAAAATTAAAGAGGTGCTAAATCCACTATTAATAGAAGGGTTTAATAGTAGCGGTATTTGTGAAACTGAAGAGGTAAGAAAAAATGACTAAATATAACAACGAAAATGACATAATAAAAAAGAAATATTTTATTGATATGAGGCTTGACGGATTAAGTCCAAAAACTATTGATGGAGCAAGGTATGCTATAGACCGATTAGAAACTTTTACGAACTTTGAAAACTTCAAAAGTATAAATTCCAAGACCCTTGAAAAATTCAGGAAAGGGCTTTTGGTTACTAAAAATGCCAAGGGCGGCAACCTCAGTCCATCTACTATTGACCATGTATTAAAACCACTTCAAAGATTCTTTAAGTGGCTCAAGCGGGAGTCTGGTTATAAGCGCAAACTTGAATCTCTAGATGTGAGGTATCTCAATTTAGATAAAAATGAACGAAGAAAACTCCAAACAATAAGGAAGATTAAAGAATTTTATGCCATCGAAGAAGTTAAACTTGCGTTGAGTTTTAGTCCCAATACTGATGTTGAAATGCGAGATAGAGCGATTGTGGCAATGCTTTCTTGCACAGCTATGCGGCATGAATCAATCATCACTGTTAAATTAGGTCATTTTGACATTAAAAGGCAGGTGGTAGTACAAGACCCTCAAACTATGAAAACTAAAAACAGCAAATTGATAAACTCAAGGCTCATTCCTATAGATGATGCCATAGTTCAGATAGTTATTGATTGGGTGCGATATTTAAAAGATGAGCTAGGTTTTACCGATAATGACCCATTGTTTCCTAAAGAGCATTTGCAGCAGGATGAATATAAACAATTTATTGGTGGAATTGCTCTTTCAAACAAGCACATTGAAAGTCATAATGTGATACCTGTAATAGTGAAAAAGGTATTTGCTAGGGTTGGGTTGCAATATAACAACCCTCATAGCTTCAGAGATATGCTAACAAATTATATAGTATCAAATTACGGGATTCAGGAAGCGGCTGCTCTAAGCTTAAACCTAGGGCATGAAAATCTAGCCATAACACTTGGTAACTATTACCAGCCATCGCCAGAGCAGCAGTTTGATATTTTGTCTAAGGTTGGAGGAGTGAAGGAGGATGTCAATTTAAATACAAAAGAGTTAATTGAGCAATTAAAGATAAATAATCAACTTCTTAGCAGTCAAAATAAATAAAAATCTACAAAAAGTAAATTCGGTATTGTATGGTTTTATTCTAAAAGCAGTTATATAAAATAAAAGGCGTAAAATGAGCGATATTAGCAAGGTTAAAACCGATCTCTGGGAAGTGGCAAACAAGCTATGCGGATCTTTCGGGTGTTTTGTGTATGGCTGTTACACTTAACGCTTAAATAAGGTGGTTTTAAGTGACGTTAAATAAGTAAAACCATCTGTCGGGTTACAATAATTTTAAATTACCTTTAAAATAAAAAAGGAAGTTTCAACATTGAATAAACAATGAATCCACATCCTTTTTTGCACGATAACTAATAATATTTATGATTACTATAGTCATCTTGCATGCTCTTTTGAGCATCTTCAGCCTTTTGGCTGGCTTTTTTATACTTGCGCTGGCTATACTTATAAAGTAGCCAACCCAGTCCCCAAATAAAAGGAATAGAGATTATTAGATAACCTACAATCCCAGTTTTTGGGTGAATAAAAAAAAGGAAGAAAGTCCAAGAAAATACCAAATGGTACTTCTTGAACAATCTTCCTTCAAAAAAATTAGACGAGGTGCTAATTCGTAAAAGTTAATCTATAGGAGATTAACTTGTTTGCACCTCGTCTTTCGAACTTAAAAACTATGTGCAACCGTAAGGCTGGTAAACATAGTGTTACGGCCGAAGGCTTTAGATTCTGCAGAATGAAATAATGGACGTGTTAGCCCCTTATCATTCTTAGCAAATCCACCTCCCCATGATTGGCCATCTTGGTCAGTCTGGACAAAGTCCATCCCTAAGCCAAATTGGATAATCCAACCGCAGGCCTTGATGCCAAACAATGGAAGTAAATTGAAATCCAATTGGCCATTTAAGTAGCCGAAATTTTGGACTTCACTACCAGAAGAATGGAAATTACGACGATATTCTGTCGACATTCCAATCAATTCGGCACCATTACGATTACGCACTGCGCTTACGTGAATATTAACTTGAGCCATAAGCCCAAAAGAGTTAACTTCTTCACCA
>CAYGRX010000124.1:4276-5936 GCA_964352365.1 uncultured Rickettsiales bacterium | reverse complement strand
GGTGTATCAAGTTTGGAAGCCGGTGATGAAATTTCTGCAACTGACTTATACAAGCTTGCAGATACAAGGCTTTATGTTGCTAAAAATACTGGCCGTAACCAAGTCTCTATTGATGAAATTGTTAGCATGCATTAGTATTTATTGAGTCTTGAAATGATTCATAGAAAATTTACCATAAATCAGCTGCTAGAGTTTAACTATAAAAACTCTTACATATTAGCGACGGTAATATTACTTATTTTAACCTTTACAGACATCCTAAAGGTAAGGCGTTTTAAGGGGCTTGATGTAAACTTAATTGAGAATATAAATTCTGGTGTGCAAATCACTTCCAGTCAATTTGGTGTGTTAATTCTTAATATATTATTGTATTTTTCAGTTATATTTATTATTAGATATTTTAAGCGGGCTGATAAAATTAACGAAGCTTACAAAAAAGAATTGCTAGAAAAAGATAAAGAATATTATGAGATTGAGTTTGCTCAAGAGCATATAGATAACAATAATTTTATTACGTATTTAGGGCGAGAAAAGAGTATCATTCTAACTTTTTACTGTTTGTTTTTTATGCATATTATACTCGCATTTATGATTTTGGACTATTTGGGTGTTATATAATATTAAAATTACTTGCTTTGCGAGAGCTAAATAATATAAGTAATACATTATATAAATTACTTAAATTTCATGAATCCCGTTCAAACATTAGGTGCTATTTTTTTAGATATTTTTGCCAGCATTGGCAGGTTATCTATATTTGTATATCAGGCTGTTAAAGCAACTGTTACTCCTAAATATTATGTCCGCCAGCTATGGCGTCAAATTGTAGAAATGGGATATTACTCACTTCCAGTTGTTGGCTTAACGGCAATTTTCACAGGTGCGGTTCTTGCACTTCAAAGTTACTCAGGTTTTTCTCGTTTTAATGCTGAAAGTTCAATAGCAACAGTTGTTGTGCTTTCAATAACGCGTGAATTAGGACCTGTGCTTGCAGGTTTAATGGTTGCGGGTAGAGTGGGCGCTTCTATGGCGGCGGAAATTGGTACGATGCGTGTTACTGAACAAATTGATGCGTTAACGACACTTTCAACTAATCCTTTTAAATATCTTATCGCTCCACGTTTGTTGGCTGGTGTAATAACTCTTCCAGTTCTCGTTTTAATAGCTGATATTATAGGTGTGATGGGTGGTTATATGGTGTCGATACATAAACTAGGTTTTAACCCAGCTTCTTATTTGAAATCTACCTTTGATTTTTTAGAGGTTAAGGACGTTATATCTGGCCTTGTTAAAGCTGGGGTTTTTGGGTTTATAATTTCCTTGATGGGTTGTTATCATGGGTTTAATTCTGGTCGTGGGGCGCAAGGTGTTGGTCGTGCTACAACAGCGGCAGTAGTGTCTGCATCAATTATGATTCTGTGTTTTAACTATGTGATAACTGAATTGTTCTTTAGCAATTAATTGCAATTTTAAGAAACAATGCTTTCAAAATATTTTCTTACAGTTTCCAGTTTAACCCTAGTTTCAAGGGTTTTTGGTTTTGCTAGAGATATACTTTTTGCATCATTCTTAGGCGCTGGTCCACTTGCACAAGCTTTTTTGGTTGCATTGAAACTTCCTAATTTTTTTCGTAAATTTTTTGCTGAAGGTGCATTTAATG
>CAYGRX010000124.1:0-4266 GCA_964352365.1 uncultured Rickettsiales bacterium | reverse complement strand
TAATGCGGCCTTTGTTCCAATGTTTTCTTCTATTCTTCAAGAGAAAGGAAAGGCGGAGGCGAAGATTTTTTCAGAGCGTATTTTTGCATTCCTATTTTTGAGTTTATTAATTTTTGTAATTATTTTTGAAGTATTTATGCCTGTTGTGCTCTATGCGATTGCGCCGGGTTTTGTTGGTGATTCAGAAATATTTGAACTCACAACACTACTTTCAAGAATTACATTTCCATATTTATTTTTAATATCTATTGCAACTCTATTTGCCTCAATATTAAATAGTTACAACAAGTTTGCTGCGGTTGCGGTGATGCCTGTTTTGTTCAATATTAGCTTAATAGGCTTCTTATTATATGGAACTGCATATTTTGAAAGTTCTGCTCACTCTCTTTCTCTTGGTGTTGTTGCTGCGGGTGTTTTGCAAGTTATATGGATGTTATATAATTTGAAGAAAATTAAATTCATACCAACGCTTAAAATATCTAATTTAGAGCTTTCTCCAAATATAAAAGAATTCTTTAGGAAGTGTGGACCTGGGGCGCTTGGAGCGGGTGTTACTCAAATAAATATCTGGGTAGATATAGTTATCGCAACTTTCTTTTCTGGTGCGGTTGCATTTCTTTATTATGCAGATAGGGTTAACCAGCTTCCGCTTTCACTTATCGGTACAGCTATGGGAACGGCTTTGCTGCCAACGCTTTCCAAAAATATTGCTGCTAATGATTCAGTGCTTGCTAATAAAAATTATAATAACTCTATTTTTATAGTTCTTCTTCTTACAATCCCAGCCACCAGCGCTTTTTTGGTTATGTCGCAACCATTGATATCTATTTTGTTTGAAAGGGGGGAATTTACAAATTTTGCTACAATAAACTCTGCAAATGCATTGCTTCTATATAGTTTAGGGTTGCCAGCTTTTGCATTGACTAAAGTCTTCGCATCTTGTTTTTTTGCTCAGAAAGATACTAAGACCCCAGTTCGTGTTGCGATATATGCTTTGGTCTTAAATATAATTTTGAATATTATATTCGTATATCTTTTTCAGAAAATTGGAATTCAACCGCATTTAGGGTTGGCACTTGCAACCTCACTTTCAGGTTGGTGTAATGCAATATTTTTATTTTTTATATTAAATAGAAATTTATATTTTAAGCTCTCCGCCAATTTTTTTGCTAAGCTAGCGAAGGTTATTTTTGCGTCTTGCATTATGTCGATGGCAGTGCATTATAGCTTTGCATCGCTATCATGGGGTGCTGTTAATTTATTATTTATTGTATTTTTAGGTGTATTTGTTTATTTCGTTACATTAATTTTATTAAAAATAATAAGTTTAAATGATATTAAATCCATCATCAGAAGATAAACCTTTGAAGGGTAAATCTTCAAAAGTTAAAACCCGTAGGGAGCAAGATATATCTCTGAAAAAGCCTTTTGTACAATCTTTTGCGCGCAGAAAATGTAGGGCACATACTGCGGAGCAGCAAAAATTGATGGATGAATTATATCCTAAGCTTAGAATAAAACCCGACTTTTCAAATTTAGAAGATTTAACAAAAGGTTTGGATAAAATTAATCTAGAAATCGGTTTTGGGGCAGGGGAGCATTTGCTGAATCAAGCTGCTAAAAACCCAGGAAACCTATATATTGGGGCTGAGGTATTTTTAAATGGTGTGGCATCTTGTTTGCAGGAAATGGATAATAGGGGGATCAAGAATGTTCGTTTTTATGATGAGGATAGTAGGATACTCCTTAAAAAATTACCGAAAGATTCAATATATATAATTTATATCTTATTTGCTGACCCTTGGCCAAAAAAGCGTCATAATAAAAGACGTATAATTAATAATGAAACCTTAGGTTTACTTTATAATATTATAAAAAAATCTGGCTTTGTTCGTATTGCTACTGATCATGCAGAATATTTTGAGTGGATGCTTGAAGTTTGTAAAGGGCAATCTCTGTTTAGTTTTGAGGTGATTGATCAGCCTGTTGATCATGTTGTAACTAGATATCAGCAGAAGGGTTTGAATGAGGGTAGGCCATCACAATTTTTGCATTTATATAAAAATTAACTTTCTTGATTAATTTGCCTTACTCAACCTAAAGTTTATATTATAGTAAATTAAATATAAACCATAGGTTGTTATGAGTTTGTTATATAGATCTCTTTCAGTATTAATTATAATTTTTTCACCTATCGTTATCTCCCTTTTGGTATTGAAAGAGATTCTATTTGATAAATAATTTATAATTCAAAGCTTCCAAGTTTTAAATTCTTCAATAGGATTTTGTCAAAATCATTCATTGAGATATCAACCCCCATTTCTTTAATGCTAGTTACTCCAAATTCTGAAATGCCACATGGTACAATGCCAGAAAAATCAGATAAATTCGGGTTTATATTTACTGAAACTCCGTGAAACGCTGTCCATTTTCTAACTCTGATGCCTAGTGCTGCAATTTTTGCCTCTTTACCATTCTTATCAATTACCCAGATTCCAACTCTGCCATCTCGTCTAAAGCTTTCAATTCCGATTTCTTTTAGGGAGTTAATTATCCAGCCTTCTAGGTGACAAACGTATTTTTTTAAATCAGGCGGGTTGTAATGGTCTTTAAGCTTTAGCATTAAATACGCTATTCTTTGGCCTGGGCCATGATAAGTATATTGTCCACCTCGTCCAGTTTTGTGAATTGGGAAGGAATCTTTATCAAGTAAGTCATCATCATTGGCGCTTGTTCCTGCGGTGTAAACGGGCTCATGTTCTAAGAGCCAGATTTCTTCTGTGCTTTCATTTTTATTGATATTATCTACCAAGGCCTCCATTTCTTTCATGGTGGATTGATATTCCTTTAATTCTTTAAATATTCTAATTTTTATAGCTTCCATAAACTCTATTAACTCGCTTCAAATAAAAGCTCTATCGCTTTTTTCGTTGTTTTTTCTCTAATTTCTGAACGATTTCCTTTAAAATTACATTTAGTGACTTTGGCTTCTGGCCAGCCTTGTGCATAAATTCCTATATAGACTAAGCCGACTGGTTTTTCAACACTTCCGCCTGTTGGGCCTGCAACGCCAGTTATTGAAACAGCTAAATTAGCATTGCTATTATTTACCGCGCCAATGCACATCTGCTTTGCAACTTGTTCACTTACAGCGCCGTGCTCCTCCAAAACTCCCTTGCAAACCCGCAAAAGTTGAATTTTAGCTTCATTACTATAGGTTACAAAACCTCTGTCAAAAACTTCAGATGCACCTGAAACATCGGTAATATAACTGCTTACCATTCCCCCAGTGCAACTTTCTGCGGTGGCGATAACCGTGTTGGAAGCCTTAGCCTTTTCAACAAGCTTTTCACATAAATATAATATTTCTCTATTCATTATTTCTTTATTCATTATTGATATAGAAGATTTTTTAGACTAAGTAGGTCACTAATATCAATATAATATATAAATACTTATGCAAAACCTAAAAAATATAATCGAAAAAGCTTGGGATAATAGAGATTCAATTAACTCTGAAACTACAGGTGAGGTGAGGGGGGCTGTTCAGCAAACTCTTGATGCACTTGATTCTGGTGAGCTTCGTGTTTGTGAGAAGCAAGCAGGCGAATGGGTTGTTAACCAATGGGCTAAAAAAGCTGTTTTGCTTGGTTTTCGTTTGAAAGATATGCGCCTTATGGAATCTGGTGCTAAATTTGATGGTGTGGAGAGCTTTTACTGGGATAAAGTTCCGCTAAAATTCCATGGTTGGGGTGAAAAGGAATTTAAACAAGCTGGTTTCCGTGTTGTTCCGGGTGCAGTGGTTCGTCATTCCGCTTATATTGCTAAAAACGTAGTTTTAATGCCTTCTTTTGTAAATTTAGGTGCTTATGTAGATGAAGGAACAATGGTTGATACATGGGCAACTGTGGGTTCTTGTGCGCAGATTGGTAAAAACTGCCATATTTCTGGTGGAGCTGGTATTGGTGGCGTTCTTGAGCCATTGCAAGCAAACCCAGTTGTTATTGAAGATAACTGCTTTATTGGCGCTCGTTCAGAAGTTGCAGAAGGAGTTATAGTTGGTGAAGGTTCAGTGCTTTCAATGGGTGTGTATATTGGTGCTTCAACTAAAATAGTAGATCGTGAAACTGGTGAAATACATATGGGTAAAGTTCCTCCTTATTCGGTTGTTGTTCCGGGTAATATTCCAGGTAAGGATGCAAACTCACCTTCGCTTTACGCAGCTGTAATTGTTAAGAAGGTTGATGAGCGTACTCGTTCAAAAAC
>CAYGRX010000123.1:2226-5971 GCA_964352365.1 uncultured Rickettsiales bacterium | reverse complement strand
GTTGTTGATGGCAAGGTTGATTCATTGATTTTTGACGATGAAGGTTATGGGGTGATAAATCCCTCAACAGTGTTTAATAAAATCGAAGGCGATTATTTTAATATATGGAGGTTTGAGCAAGGTTTAGAGCAAGTTAATCGACTTAGAAGAAATAACGCAACTCTTGAAATTGAACCTTCTTACAAAACTGGATACAGTGTTGTAAGAATAAAAAATAAACCTAAAAATCCTATTTATGCGACTGTTGGGTTTAACAATACTGGAATAGAAACCACGGGCAGATATCAGGCTTCAGCAGGGGTAAGTGTAGATGGAATTTTAGGTTTTAACGAATTTTTTAATTACACAAAAACAACTAGCTTGCCGATAAAAAAAGATAATAAATTTTCTGACTCTGATCTTGCAATTTTTTCTATACCTTTCGGCAAAGCTCTATTCACATTTCTTTACTCAGAAAGCATTTATGAAAGTCAATTAATTCAAACTGGAAATATATTTGAATTGAGTGGTAGAACTCAAAATATATCGGCTGATGTCTCATATGTTGCTCATAGAAACCAAACTGATATTTTGAGATTGCAAGGCGGTATAACGCGTAAAAAAATAAGAAATTACTTTGAAGATCAACTCTTACAGGTGAGTTCTAGAACACTTGTTGTTGTTGATGTTGGAGCAGATTATTCAACTGATTTTTATAATGGTTTTCTAAGTTTAAATTTGGAATATTCTAGAGGTCTCAAAGCTTTGGGTGCTTTGGAAGATGCTAGTGGCATAGGTAGTCAAGTTCCAAGGGCTCAATTTAATAGATTTAAATTTGGTTTTAATTACTTAAAATCTTTCTTAGTATCTGATGCTATTCTTAATTTTAGCACAAGCTTTCAATCTCAATATTCTCTAGACCATCTTTATGGCTCAGAACAGTTTTTAGTTGGTGGGCCATATAGTGTAAGAGGATATTTAAATGAAACAATAGCCAATGATTTTGGTTTTACCTCGCGTAATGAGCTTATCTGGAGAGATGCAATAGTTGCAAAACATAGCACAGATAAAAATATCAAATTAACTTTTTCACCATATATAGGTTTTGATTTTGGCGGTGTATCAAGTGATGTTGCAAAAACCCCAAATGGTTTGCTAACAGGTGCATTTGCAGGTGTTAGAACTAATATCGATGAATTCACTATAGATTTATCCGTCTCACAAGGAGTTTCTGCACCTAGTGAAATTAGAGATGAAGATTTGGTAGTTTATTTAAATATGTCAAAAACATTTTAGTTTAAGTTAATTAATTATGAAAAAAGATAATAAATTTAATAAATTAATAGCACTTGCATTTGCAACAACATGCTTGACGACAAATTCAGGCCAAGCTTACGGGCAATCAGTTCCTGTAAACAACCCTATAACAAGTGCGCAAAATTCAACTCAAGTTTATATCTCTCCTAATGGAACACCCGTTGTTGATATTGCTAAAGCCAATAATAGAGGCTTATCTCACAATAGATTTATAGACTATAATGTGAATAAAAACGGGCTTGTTCTAAACAACGCAAATGCGGATCAAGTTAGTCGCCAATCTTTACTGGCTGGTGAAATTCTAGCTAACCAAAACTTGGCCTCAGAAGCTACGGTAATTTTAAACGAGGTCACTTCAAGCAATAGGTCTGTCTTAAATGGCTTCACTGAAGTTTTAGGTGGTCCAGCAAGTGTAATTGTTGCAAACCCTAATGGCATTAGTTGTGACGGTTGCGGGTTTATCAATACTCCAAACGTAACCTTGACCACGGGAACTCCTAATATTGATAGTAATGGTGATATATCAGCCCTTCAAGTTAGAGGAGGTGATATTGTTGTTTCTGGTCTTGGTCTAAATGCTGAAAATAATGATTATTTATCTCTCGTTGCTCGTAAAATAGATATTAGCGGGCAGATAAACGCCAATGATTTAGATATTATTGCGGGGAATAATGATTGGAATCCAAACACTAAAACTGCAACCAAGGTTGCAGGAGATTCAAATAGTCCTGATTACGCAATTGATGCAAGTGAACTTGGTGGTATGTATGCTAATAGAGTTCGTTTAATAGCAACAGAAGATGGTGTTGGTGTAAGAATGAAAAACAATGTTGCCACGGGTATTGGCGACTTTGAAATTTCTTCATCAGGAAAAATTGAACTAACTGGCAGCGCAATTAAATCTGCAAGGGATATAAAAATTTCTTCAACACATGCTTCTGATAATGCTATTGAAACTAGCCTTGCTAAAATTGAAGCGCAAAATGATGTTAGCTTCACCGCAACTAATGCAAATACATTGTTTGAAGGCGGAGTAATACTTGCAAATAATGATTTGTTGATATCAACCAAAAACTTTACTGATAATTTTATATCTTCTTCAGAATCTGAGGATAATCAGAGACAGGCAATTAATGAAATAGAAATCAATGCAACTGGTGATGTTGCCTTTGATAATGTTGGGTATAGGTCTAATATATTTAATGGTGGTGGTAAGAACTTCGTTTTAAATGGTACAGATGCATTCATTAGAACTGAAGATAACTTCAATTTTATTGCCCAAAATGATATATATTTAAATGAAGGTATAATTCTTTCAGAGAATGATATCGATCTTGAGGCAGTGAACCAGATCAAAACGCTTTCGACCTTCCAAGCAGTTCAAACTGAAACTGGTGATTTAAATATAATATCTAGCATATTAGATAATGCTTCCAAACTAAATTCACTTAGCGAAATTGTTGATTTGCAAATCTCCACATCACTCGCTAATAGTGGTACTATTTTCTCTAAAAAAGACTTAAGCTTCGGAAATTCTATTTTAGATATCACCAATTCAGGCGATATTTTAACTGATGCAGATTTAAGTATAACCTCTGATGAATTTAGCAATTCAGGTAATGTTATATCTCAACTTAGCTCAACGTATAGTGTTAGAGATTTTGATAATCTAGCAGCTGGTTTTATAGCTTCGAACACTACGCTAAATGCAACCACAACTAGCTTTGATAATTTGGGCACTATTAAAGTTAAGGATAAAACTGATATCAACACTACTAGTTTTGATAATTCAGGTGATATAATTTTCTCTACAGTTTCTGGTAATACTTCTTTAATTGACGCACAAAATATAAATAATATTGCAACAGGAAATTTCGAATCTGAAGGAAGTTTGCGTTTAGTTTCTAGTAATGATCAAAATATTGCAGGTGAAAATCTAATAGGTCAAAATTTAACTATTGAAGCAACTAATGACGTGACTTTTGCAGGTGCATTTGAAGTTGATGGATCTACTAATATAACGGCAAATAATTTCACTAATAATTCGAGCTTCATTTCTGGTTTAGTTGAAGGTGATTTCTCAGCTACTATTAATGGTAATTTTGTTAATAATGCAGATATACAATCAAATAGAGATGCTGAAATCACTCTTTCTGGTGCAAGCTCTACTCTAAATAACAATGATTCAATAATTGCCTTAAATGATCTAACAATTAGTTCAGGTATAGTTCTCAATAGTGACTCTGATAGTATTTTCCAAGCAGAAAATGATATTAATATAGTTGCGATAAATGCTGATGCAGATTTTGAAGGTGACTTGATTGCTGGAAATGATTTAGCCTTAACCCTAAACAGCCTTGAGAATGATAATTTCATTCAAGCAGATAATGATTTAACAATTAGTATTACTAATGATTATGTTAATAACGGAACTTTCAATTCATTAAAT
>CAYGRX010000123.1:0-2126 GCA_964352365.1 uncultured Rickettsiales bacterium | reverse complement strand
GATGGCGGAACAAATAGTGGTTTCATTTCTGCATCTAATTCAGCAGATATTGAAATAAATGATACGACATCAGGTTTGACAAATAACGGGACGATATATTCAGAAGGTACCCTAAATATTAGCGGTCAAAAATTCATTCAAAATAATATTAATGCTGTTACTCAATCTGATGACTTGCTAACAATAAACTTAAGCGATTTGACTAACACTCAAGGTACAATAAACATGTTACCAGCAGGTGGTTCAATCACGGCTACTAATTTTGTTAATGGCGCAAATGGTTTGATTCAATCTAGTGAAGATTTGAACATTACAAGTGGTTCAACATTCACCAATGCTGGTACTATATTTTCGCAAGCAGATTTTAGTCTTTCAAATTCTTCTAGCTTAGATGCTACAAATAGCGGTGTTATAGCTACAGGTGATAAAATCACATTGAGCGCCTCCGATTTCCATAATAGCGGAACTATTGATGCTGTTAATAATATATCAATTTTTTCAGCAACAGAGTTTACTTCAGAAAATACTTCAAAAATCTTTTCCCAAGATAGAACATTAACTATAACAACAGGTAACACATCCGACATAAGGGGTGAAGTATTTGCAGATGATCAAATAACCATTACATCAAATAGTAATGGCACTAACTTACGCGGCAAAGTTCAGACAGGTGGTGACTTAGTTTTAGATACAAAAAATGATGCTTATTTAATTGGCACAAGTACAATTGTCGGGGGTGATTTAACCTTTGATGGTAGAGAGTTAATCTCCGCATCAGACACAACGCAAATTGCGGGTGATTTGAAACTTGTTGGCGATGATGTTCAAAGCGTTAGGTTCGAAATTTCAGAAGCTCAAGGAGCGGGATCAGAAACTATTATCGGTGGAAATTTAGATGCTAATAATATGTCTGGCACATTTAGAGTTTTCCAAGAAACAGTTAATATTTTTGGTGACTTACTAGTTGGTGATGCTAATGCCGCAACTTCAAACCCTACTGATTTTATAAATACGGGCGGTTTATATGTTGGTGGTGAGTCTAATATATATACTGATTCATTCAGTCAATCTGGAGCAGGAACATTCACCTCAGTTGGAGGTTTAACAATTGAAGCGGTTAATGATTTTAATGTCTCAAGCACAGCAGGCACTAGTGCCGCGGATATAATTTCAAATGGCAAATTAACAATTGAATTTGGCGACACAGCATCAATTGATGCAGATCTACTTTCTATTGGAAATTTATTCATTAATGAAAAAGACTCGGGAAATATTACAGGCACAACATTCACAACAACTGAAGATACTTCAATTAAGTCAGCAGCTAATATAGCAATATTTTCTGAAAGCTTTACTGGTGAAAATGGCGCAACATTATCTGCAGATTTAATTACTGCTGGTGGCATAACAATTGGCACTGATAGTGATTTACATCTTTCAGGTAATTTTGCAGGTGAAGGAATAAGTACTGTTGTTTCAACTGGTGATTTTAGACTACTTAACGGCTCTAATGCAGTTTTCGGTGCAGGCTCAACATTAACAGCTGCCAATGTGAATATTGATGAAGGTGGAACGTTAAATTACCGCAGTGGAACAATAAACACAGACACCTTTGAAAATAAAGGAAATGTTCTTCTTTCCACTGATAGAACAAATGGAACTACTATACATTCTAACATATTTAAAAATGGAATTGACTTATCTGTTGGCGCAACCGATCCTATTTTTCAGTCATTTAGTAGTGTATTATTCTCAGTTGGCACAAGCTGGGAAAGCAATTCAGATATATATAGCTTAGGAAATATAGCTTTTGCCCAAAGATTGGGAAGCGCTTATAGCATAAATAATTATGTTAATACAGCTCTTGAAACTGAAGGAACTTTATCAGCTTCTGGCGTTGGAAATTTTAGAAATGCAGGAAGCCTTCAAGCTGAAACAATGAATATTCAAGCTGATTACATCTTATTCGGTGGTAATGTATATCTTGATGCGGCGGCAGGAGTAAATGGTTTTAGAAATTCAAATATAACTTCAAACGGCTTATTTGAAAATTTTGGAACCCTTTATGCTCCCAACAGTCAGGTAACTTTAACAGCCAATGAATTTGATAACTGGCAAACTATAGA
>CAYGRX010000122.1:0-5976 GCA_964352365.1 uncultured Rickettsiales bacterium | reverse complement strand
TCTTCACGTCTTGCTCTTTCACGCTCTAACGTTGTTTCAAAGTTATCTTCTGCTGTAATTATATTATTCTCAGAATTTCTAACTATATCTCTTGCCCTTATAGGGTTTTCAAGCTCTTCATTGGCAAATTGAGCGTCATCAACTTCAACCCTTCTCACGCCGAACGGTTCTCTGCTTGCCCTTATAGGGTTTGCACTTTCAAAAATTATTATGCTATTACCGTCCATGGCACTTCTCCAATGTTATAGGTAAATTATCTACAATTTTAGATAAATTTTCTATTTATGCTTGAATTGGATTTATAAAATTTGCGTAAATGCAAGCTTTAGTTGTTAACCTTTTGTTAACTATTATATGTTACAATATACGCAATTTACTAATTTGAGCACTTCTTTTGTATTTAAGCCGCCCAACTTCCCAGCCTACAAGATGATTTTAGCATAAAGAAAAGTATTAGAGACGTCGTTGATACTTACTCCACAGGTCGTGGAGTAAATAAATTCCTTTATTATGGGAAATATAACCCCCAACCCCACCGTCATCCTTTCCGACAACTTCTAGGAATGGCATGATACCCTGTTACCCCTCTTAGCATAGATGAGGACGGAGTAACGCAAACGCTTCCGTTCGGCAAACTCTTGCTTCTCGTTGAGAAGATGAGAAAGCAGAAAGGTGGCATTGCCGCAATTCGTAAGGCTCGAGCGTACGACTTCCCCCAGAATGGGATCGTTGCATTCATCGGCGCGGACAGTTCCGCCAACGTTCGTGGATGGATGTTCGAAATTAAAAACGGACGTCGTACCCGTTGGTACACAGCGAGTGAGTAACCCTCGCGCTTAACGGAAACCAACGAGCGGAGAAGAAAGAAAGCCTAGTGCTAAAAATCTTCTCCGCCTCTGCGGTTAACTAAAATTCAAACAAATTCACAAACAAACTTAAAAGATATTATTTCACACCAAGCTTCTGCTGCAAATCAGAAGAGGAAGTTGTGTATTGAAAACGTGGTTTTTCGCCTTTGAACACTACTTGATAGGCTTTTTGCGCCATAAGCGCGGCCTCGTGAAAGCCAGAGAGGATAAGCTTAAGCTTTCCTGGGTAATAATTGATATCACCAATGGAAAAAATGCCAGCTTCACTAGTTTCAAAGTTTTCAGTGTTAACTGGGATTAAATTTCTATCCAAGTTCAAGCCCCAATCAGCAATTGGCCCCAACTTCATCGTTAAACCAAAAAATGGCAGAAGGTTATCACATTCTAACTCCTCAATTTCTTTCTCAGAATTTTTTATTTTAATGGAATTTAAATTACCATTTTCACCAACTAGCTCAGTCACTTGACCAATTTTAAAATCAATCAGACCTTGGTTTCGCAATTGCATAATTTTGGTTACACTATCTGGTGCTGCACGAAATTCGTCCCTGCGGTGAATAAGGGTAACTTTTTCAGCAATTGGCTGTAGGTTTAGTGTCCAGTCTAATGCGGAATCGCCACCGCCAACTATAACTATGTTCTTACCTACAAATTGCTCACGTTTACGAACAGCATAAAATACTGACTTGTTTTCATATTTGTCAATATTAGGAATTGGTGGTTTTTTAGGCATAAAGCTACCACCACCTGCAGCAATTACTACTACAGGAGCTTGGAATTTATTGCCAATGTCTGTTGTCACAATAAAACTACCATCAGTTTGACGTTCAATTGATTCAACCATTTGTGAAAGGTTAAGATTATAATTGAATGGTTCTATTTGCTTTAGCAAAGCTTCAGTAATCTCTTGACCTGTACATTCTGGAATTGCTGGAATATCATATATTGGTTTTTCAGGGTATAGTTCAGCACATTGTCCACCAGGTTTATCTAAAATATCAATAAGCTCACAGCTCATGTTATTTAAACCAAGTTCAAAAACTGCAAATAGCCCAACTGGACCCGCTCCTATTATAATTACATCTGTGTTTTTCATTTAGCACATTCCATTTTCACACATAACTTCACTTTAAGCCTTCAGACTTTGCAATAATTCATAATAAATATATAATGCACTTCTTGCATATTACTTTGAATAGCTAATTCTGAATAATAAAGTGAAAGCTTTAATCAGCCTTTACTTACTGATTATACAAATTATGATATAGGTTATTTTTGTTTGAAAGCAACTCTTTATGGCTTCCGCTTTCTTGAATTTTTCCATTATTAACTACAAATATTTTATCTGCATTAGTTATTGTAGAAAGCTTATGGGCTATGACTAAAGTTGTTTTGCCTTTCATTAGCTTTTCTAATGCTGTTTGAACTTGTTTTTCACTTTCAACATCTAATGCCGAGGTAGCTTCATCTAGCAACAAAATTGGGGCATTTTTAAGAATTGCACGGGCAATTGAAACTCTTTGCCTTTGCCCACCTGACAGTTTGCCTCCACGCTGTCCTAATTTTGTATCATATCCCCATGGTAAAGTTAAAATAAAATCATGTGCCTGAGCTAGTTTTGCGGCTTTAACAACCTCTTCTTTAGTGGCATCAAACTTTCCATATCTAATATTATCAATTACCGATCCTTCAAACAAATGAGTATCTTGCCCAACATAGGAAATACTGTTTCTGATATCTTCTGACTTAAGGTTTTTAATATCATGACCATCAATTTTAATATGCCCAGATTGGTTTTCAAAAAAACGAAGTAAAAGGCTAAAAATAGTAGATTTTCCACCACCCGACCTACCAACAAAAGCATATTTTCCGCCTTGTTTAGCTTTGAATGTTAAGCCATTAATAACATTCTCATTTTTATCATATGCAAAACTAACATCTTTAAATTCAATATCACCTTTTACATTTATTAAGTCCTTTGCAGTTTCTGAATTTTTAACAGAAGGCTTTTGATCCATAATTTTATATGCACGCTTAACACCAGACATAAAAGTTTGATATTTTGTGTTGAAACCAGCTAAGGCTTTTATAGGTTTATATGCCATCATTAAAGTTGCAAAAAATGAAAAGAACTGACCTGGTGTCATAGTACCCTTTGAAACTTGTTCGCCACTATACCACAATACTAATGCAATACCTACACCTGCAAGTGCCTCCATAAAAGGTGAGGGAAAAACCGCAATTTTATTAATCTTTTTGTTTAGGCGATAAATATTTTTTATCATTTTTTGCATGCGTGAAAGCTCATAGCCTTCTGCATTATATGACTTAACTACTTTAATTGAGCCTAAGGAATCATCCATTAGTGAGAAATATTTTTCGCTCATTCTTTGGTTTTTAACAACTAACCTTTTTATTCTACGAGATATCCAGTAAACGGGATAAAATGCAATTGGGAAAACTCCAAAAGCAATGATTGTCAGCATATAATTTTGGTAAATCATATTACCAAGTAATGCTATTGCGGTGAAAAGATTTAAAAAAGCACCAGTAATAATCAGTGATATCAAACCCATTATTGAGCCTACATCATTTGTCATGTTAGACATCATCCCGCCAGATGACTTTTTAGAAAACAAACTCAAGTCTGAGTTAATGAAATGTGAAAACATACGTTCACGAAGTGAGTTCTGTATTGAAACATGAGCATTCTGCATGGTTAGCATATGTCCATATTGAGCTAGTGATTTAATTATAGTCACCAACATAATTATTAGCGGAATAATGTATAGCATCCGCTCGTTATCACGGGAGAACATAGTTTCATCCACAGCAGGCTTTATTAGATAAGCAACAGCTGCTGTTGAGATTGCAGATATTATCATGCATATAATCGCAAAAATTATTTTGCCTGATCTCGGTCTTATACAGTCTTGAAAAACTCTTTTTAAAATTTGTGAATCTGTTTGGCTTGTCGCCCTTTTATCTTTCATTTTATAACCTTGTTAAGCCAACCATTGAAAACCTATTGGAACAAAGCTTATATCATTATTTTAGCGAATGTTAAACATTGAGTTAAAATCTGATAATTCAAACATTTTTTGAACATGTCCAACAGGGTTTTCTAGAATTAGATCAACATTGTTTTTACTAGCTTCTTCCCTAGCAACCAGTAACATACCTAGAGCCGCTGAATCAACAAAATCAACATTAGTGAAATCAAGTATGATTACATTACCCTCCTTTTTTTTAATAGCTTCAATAATCGCTCTGAAATTTTGATGATCAGAAAATGTGAATTTACCCGATAAAGATACATTAACTTCTTTGCCACTAATTTTTCTACTTATTTGCATCGTCCTTTACCAAAATTTATTATTTCTAAAATAGCATTATATCTTCATCTCCACCAACAGATTCTGCTTCTAAGTCAGTTTTTTCTCTTTTAATTTCTATCCCATATTCT
The DNA here is from genome assembly GCA_964352365.1 of uncultured Rickettsiales bacterium. GTDB lineage: Bacteria > Pseudomonadota > Alphaproteobacteria > Rickettsiales > UBA8987 > CAYGRX01. Next base: position 1,641 of record CAYGRX010000122.1, on the reverse strand, counting down.
TTTAATTTTATATCATAAGAAGACTGTAAATCAGACAAATTTAAATTCAATCTCACCTGCTCCGCAATATCCGCCGCAGAACTATAGCTACTAATTTTTTGATCATTTGCTCAATTTAAAGCAATTCCATCATATGACTTTAGCAATGAATTTACTTCCACCATTGATGCCGTTAGATTTTCAATATATTGAGAAACTTTATCTTGGAATTGAAGTTTTTGAACCATTCCAGAAATCACAAGAGATATTTCTTGTGAAGCCTTTGCTGACCCTGTTAGGATGCCATTAAATTCATTATTCTGCTCTAGCAAAGCTTTCATTAAGCCATCTAAGGTTTTCTTCACTGAAATATTTTCAGACATGTCTGTTGTCGCTACGCCTTTTAAAACGCTATAACCACTTTCAACACTTTGAGTAACCATTCCAATTTTGTAATTCATTTCATCAGAAAGTTTGTTTATTTCTTTTGAAACTGCTCTCACCTCATCTGCAACAACTGCAAATCCCTTTCCCATTTCACCTGCCCTAGCTGACTCAATTGTAGCATTCAAGGAAAGAAGGTTTGTCTGCTTGTTAATTGCTTGAATTTTACTGTTAAATGCTTCAATATCTTTAATTGAATTCATCGCATCATCAAGTGAATATACCATATACATTGATTGCTGGGCTACAAATATTATTTTTTCAATTGCCCCGCTAAATGCCTTATCAAACAAAGCATAAAAATCTGACATTTTTACTTCTTTGCCATCAACAATTAACCTTTCGGATTTAGTAATAACTGTATTAATAATTTCTGATTGTTTAAGTGAATTATCAGCCAAACTCTTAAATTGTTCATTTATAGAAAGAGTGCTTGTTTCAATTTCCTTAGATAAATCTCTTAAAACATCAACATTTGTATCGATTGTTGCAAAGGTAACATTATTAACTTTTTCCCAATATTCTTTATAATCTTCTGGTGGATTACTATTTTTATTTATAGACTCGGTGTTTTCTTCTAGTGAATCTTCCTCACTAGATTTTTGCTGTAAATTAGCCCTACCTTCATCATTAAGCTTAATAATACCATCATGTTCTTCATTGTCATTGACGTTATTAGCCCTCTTATTCTGAGGGTCTGTCTTATTGAACATATTTTTAAATATCTGTATCACAAAAAAACCTATGCTTTTGCTTTCATAATCATTTCAGTATGCATTTTTAATAGCGAGGTTTGTTTATCAACCCCACCAGCTAAATATGCGGCTTTTGGCATGCCATATACAATGGATGAGTCTTCATCTTGACCCAAATTATAGCTGCCAGCGTTTTTCATTTCCAACATTCCTTTTGCGCCATCACTACCCATGCCAGTTAGTATAACTCCAACTGCATCCTTTCCAACATATTTTGCCGCAGATGAGAACAATACATCAACAGAAGGTATGTGTCCTGATACTTTTTCGCCATGTTTTGTTATACAAGCAAAATCTTGCCCTCTTTTTATAACCTCTAGATGTTTACCGCCTTCTGCAATATAAACATTGCCAGCCTCAATTTTAAAACCATTCTGAGCTTCATGAACTCTCATTTTTGAACAACTATCCATTCTTTCAGCAAAACTTGTAGTAAATTTAGGAGGCATATGCTGTGTAATTA
>CAYGRX010000121.1:0-5987 GCA_964352365.1 uncultured Rickettsiales bacterium | reverse complement strand
TAATTATATAGGTCAAAAAATATGAAACGAAATTTAGTGTCATTTATAATACCTGTATATAATATTTATGAATTTTTAGAAGAGACTATTCATTCTATAAAATTACAAGATTATAATAATATAGAAATAATTGTTATCGATGATGGGTCTAACAAAGAAGCAAAAGAAAATATAATTAGAATCTGTAAAAAGCACCCTAACCTACTCCTTATCCACAAAAAAAATAAGGGACAAGCGTTGGCTAGAAAAAAAGGAGTGGAGATTGCTACAGGTGATTATATTATGTTTATAGACGCAGATGATCTTTTAGCTGAATCCGCGGTATCTAACCTAGTAAATTCATTAGAAAACAACCTAAATTGCATTGCATCTTACGGCATTAAGACGAAATACTACATAGGTGGCAAAGTAAAGTTTGTTATACCATCCCCCGAAGAAGCCAGAAATGGAAATATCTTGCCCGCCTTACTTAAGGGAGTCCCCTTACTTTCGAATGGTAATATCTGTATAAAAAAAGAATATATTGAAAAAGTTGAGTTTCCAAAAAATATACAACAAGGAGAAGATTGGATAACTTGGTGCAGGTTGGCTTTGTTAGGAGATATAATTTTTATAGATAAGCTGGTGTTAAAAATCAGAAGCCATGAAAACAATATATCAAACCAAATTTATAAAGAGCCAAACTTATTATTTAAAATGTTGCCCTATGTCTTTGAAGATAAACAATTTATAGAAAAAATAGGAGCTAAAAAGATTGCTAAATATTATAAAATTCGCTGTAAACATATTTATAAAAGTTTGTATTATATATTAAAAGAAAGAGGACGATACCTACTGGCCCTTAAATACAAAATACTATGGATTTTTAGTAGTAATAAATTATAAAAGCAGCCCAATAGTCCCCTGCGTGCTAATTAAATTTAAGAACATCTCTACAAATTAAATAGATCTTTATTTATACCACTCGCTAAGCTCTAAGCCTGTTAAGGATTCAATTTGCTTTACTATTGGTTTAAATTCACGGGATAATTCTTGCCTTAAGGAAGACCGCATTTCTTTTCTTTTATTTTTTCTTACATTCAACTCCATTAAAAAAGTGATAAATGGAAAAGGTTTTGAGCTTATCATTTTGCGTATCTTCTGCAGCAGAGCATGGTTTTTATAAATTAAGTTACCAATAAATTTTAATCTGTATGACTCATGAACATTATGCTTTTCAAATTTAAGGTTACAATCTTCGTTTAACTCTAAAAATGAAAAAATTTCCTTACAGACCTTTTGTGGGCATCTATTTAAATCATCCAAAATAATAATTTTTATATTCTCTTTGCCGAACACTTTTTGAAAGAGCTTTATTGACTGTGGTAAATTTTTTATAAGCGACCTATATTGGTAGAGCTGCATAATTGAAAGACCTTTTAGAGGCCAAGATTTCATTACTCTATCTAGAAAATCCTGATTATTTTCCATCTCCCGCTCCTTTTGTAAGGCTTCTTCAAGAGTTCTAGCTTTAAGAAGTGATATTTGCTTATTTTTATAAAATAATGAATTAACGCAATCAACTGGGTTACGTAGCATAATAATAACTTTCGAAGATGGATTAAATTTATATATTTCCCTAGCTGCAGTTTTAGAAGCTATATATGCCACTGACCCTTCTGCGTTAAACTTCTTTTTTTCTCCAGATATAAAAAGATTTAAATAACCTCCCTTAGTATATAGCTTAACGTTTTTCCCTCGGATAAGATCTTTTCCAAAAAAATGAGGTTCTTTGTGAGGTGACATATAGATGTCTGGGTGTTGCTCAATATATTTACAAATAGATGTGGTGCCGCACCTAGGAAGACCCACTATAAATAAATTCGGTTTTACAGCCATCAACACCCCTTATGTAAGTTGGTTTTTATAAATAGACTCAATAGTTTTTAGCACTATCTGAGAGCTATTATGCGTAACTATGATTGCGAAAATCATCATTTTCAATATTATTAATCATGGTTAGAACAATTTATATCATCTAAAAATGAATTTTACACACGATATTTGCGTTATAGGACTTGGCAGAGTTGGCTTAGTAACTTCTTTATGCCTAACTAAGCAAGGTTTTAGAGTATTGGGAATTGATAAAGATATAGAAAAGATCAATAAACTAAAGGACAAAAAACCAACTATTATAGAGCCTGATTTAGAAGAAATGCTATGTGAATCAATTGAAAACCATAACTTTAGATTAAGCTCTAAAATTGCTAAAAATATATCTACTACTAAATTTATAATAATTGCTGTTGGAAGCCCTGTTAAAGGTGATAAAGTTGATTTATCACAACTTAAGGAAGTCTCTGAAGAAATTGGTAAGGAGTTAAAGAAAACAAATAACAAACCAATAATTATTGTTAGATCAACTGTTCCACCAAAAACTTGCAGAAATATAATTGAAAAAATTATATGCGAGTCATCAAACAAGGTTGCTGAAAAAGATTTCTACATTTGTATAAATCCAGAATTTATAAGGGCGGGAAGTGCAATATATGATTTTTTTAAACCTAGTAGAGTTGTTATAGGTTGCAAGGATAAGGATATCTTTGAAGAAGTAAAAACACTATATAGGCATATTAATTGTAAATTTATTATGACCTCAATTGAGTCTGCAGAATTTTCAAAATATGTTGATAATAGTTGGCACGCTTTAAAGGTATCTTATATAAATGAAATTTCTAGAATTTCTGATTCTTTAGAATTAAATAGGAATGAAATTTCTGAGGTATTTCTTTCAGATGAGAAACTAAATCTTTCTAGTAAATATTTAAAACCGGGAAACGCTTTTGGGGGCTCTTGCTTATCAAAAGATACAAAAGCAATTAAATCACTTGCTCGTGATGCCAAGGTTAACACGCCAATAATTGATAATATAATTCATAGTAATAGTTATCATATTGAAAAACTATGCAATCAAGTTTTAAGACTAAATCCAAAATGCGTTGGGTTTTTAGGGATAACCTTTAAAGAAAATGTAGAAGATTTAAGGGATAGTGTAGCGCTTGACATAATAAAAAGATTAGAAAGCAATGGCGTTAAAATTATATTTAATGACCAGAATATAACTAATAATATAGAAGGGCTTGAGGCTTGTAGCCTAACTGAAATTGCAAGGAGATCTGATGTAATAGTAAAAATTCACGACTTAGAAGAATACAAAAATTTTAATTTTACTGATAAACCTATAATAAGCTTTTAATTCAGGGCTAAATAACCACCCTCCCTTTATCTAAAACAATAGACCTAGAGCAAAAATTACTAACTAGATTTTCATCATGGCTAACAAATATAATTGTTTTGTCAGTTTTGCTTAAATCTTCTAATTTACTCATGGCTTTAGAAATAAAATTCTTATCTCCACTTGCCAATCCTTCGTCTATTAACATTATATCAGAATTAAAAAATGCTATAACAGAAAAACCTAAACGTGCTTGCATTCCCGTTGAATAATGTTTTATAGGCATATCAATAAATTCCTTTACTCCAGAAAATTCAACAATCTCGTCATAATGCTTACATACCTCCTTTTTACTCATTCCCAAGATAATTCCATTAAGAAAAATATTTTCTCTACCTGATAGTTCTGGATGAAAGCCTGTGCCAGACTGCAAAAGGCAAGACACTTTCCCATTTATTTTTATAGTACCAGAATCATGAGTAGTTATACCACCAAGAATTTTTAAAAGAGTAGTTTTACCAGAGCCATTATTTCCTAATATGGCTAACTTTTCTCCGCATTTAACATTAAAATTAATATCTTTTAAAGCCCAGAATATTCCACCTTCAGTCTTATTAGAATAATCTTGTAACTTTAGATTTTTATAAATTACATCTCTAAGACTTTCATTATTTTTATTACCAGACTTATAAGACGTAAATGACTTACTAAGGTTTTTTACCTCAATTATATTGTTCATTTTATATAACATCCCCAATGTTTTTTTGCCTTATAGTAAAAAACTTTAAAGAGATAACAAAAATCAAAAAGGTTAGAGATAGCGGGTAAATTAATAGACTAAAATCAAAGCCTTCATTTACTTCGAATATACACCATCTAAAAAACTCAATAATTGCAACAAAAGGATTAAAATAATAATAAAAGCTATATTCAGATTCAACACTTTCTTTACTGTAAGCAATAGGAGATAAATAAAAGCCTAGCTGCAAAAAAAATGGGATAATATAGCTTAAATCCCTATATCTTGCATATATAATCGAAAAAAACATTGAAAGTGAGAAAGACAGCAAAACTACCAAAATAATCATTAACGGAGCAAAAATTATATTTAAACTAATATTTGCATCAAAATAGTATGAAAAAATTATTATCAGACAAAAAGTTATTAATGCCTCTGATAAATTTGAAAGAACGCTGCTTAGAGGAATTAATAAACGAGGAATATATACCTTATTCACTAAGACTTGCTCCGAAACTAATGAAACATAACCAGCAGAGAGTGAATTAGAAAATAAATTCCATAGCAAAAAACCTGATATAACTAAAAGTGGATATGGTATTGCCCCGCTTTCCAAACCAATAAAACGATTAAAAACTAGAACTAGTATAGCAGTTGCGATTAAAGGTTTTAATATTGACCATATTAAACCTAAAAATGTTTGTTTATATTTAATTAAAAGATTTTTCCAAATTAAATAATATAAAATCTCTCTCGCCTTATATGCCTCAGAAATATATTCAGATATTTTCATTTTATATATTAATTTAATTATCTTAACTAGCCAAAGTGATTAAAAATAATTTTAGGAATCCATTTTATCCTAACAAAAAAGTATAACAGCCAAACCTTCATGTATTTCCAATATGCAATTTTTATACTATTTTTCAAATGTAATTCCGCATTTTCAAAATCTTTAACCGCACAATATTTACAAGCAATTGAAAAATTGCAAAATGCAATTCTATGATTTCTAAAATTTTGAATTTTCTTTTTGGTAAACACATTCAACAAGTTCTTATTATCAAAGATAATATTTACAGCTTCTAGCCAATCCTTTATATCCAAATTAGATTGAGTTTGACTTTTTTTATGTATACGCCTTTTAACAAGTGCATCCCCTATATAAGTGAACTCACCTTTGAGAGCTAAATTTACCCACATAACCCAATCTTCTGAATATTGAGTTTTTACTAATATATCACTTTCTATAATTTTATCCTTTCTAATTAAAACAGCTCCTATTGCTAAAAAAGAGCTTTGAAGTAATTTTTCTAGAAAGTTTATATTACCAGTGCAGTGTAAATTATTTAAATCCTTTCCATAAGGGAAAACTAATTCACCATTATTATTTACCCTCAAATAGTTTCCATAAGATGCAATACAATGATTATTGTCTTCTAATTTTTTATAAAGTACGCTTAGTGAATTCACACAAGCTATGTCATCAGCATCTATAAAATAAATATATTTTCCTTTAGATTTCTTAACTCCTCTCCACCTAGCAAGCGATTCACCTTTATTTTCTTGATTATATTGGCTTATCTTATCATTTGAATTAACATAATCAGATATAATTAACTCAGTATTATCAGTTGAGCCATCATTTATTATTATTAACTCCCAATCTTCAAAGCTTTGAGAGATTATAGAATCTATCGCCTTACCAATAAATTTTTCAGCATTATAAGCTGGCATAATTACAGAAACCTCTACTCTCTCAAAGCTACTTTTACTCATGATTTAGAATTTTACTACCAAAACCTAGAATCGACAGCCCCCACCCTAGAGATGCGCCCAAGTGTTCTATCGGCCTTATAAAGGGCCTTTTATTAAGAAAAAACAAAATGGATGCTCCAAGAAAGTAATATAAGTTTTTTAAAAAATTATATATTGATAAAAAAAACACTTTAAATTTATTTTCATAAAACCGCCTCTTTAGCATTTGTCTAATAGCACCATTTTGTAATGCTCTTAAAAATACCCATTTAAGAC
>CAYGRX010000120.1:0-6006 GCA_964352365.1 uncultured Rickettsiales bacterium | reverse complement strand
ATATAAGATATGTTGGATTGCTTTATCTCTATATTTAAAATTTTATCTGCATATTTGTTGCTAAAAATATTCAATATTTCTTCTAGTCTAGGGATTTTGAATTTACCTTCACTAATTTCCTTGCGCCCTACTCTCTTTAATTCAATTTCTTTTGCGTCTAGTTCTTCAATATTTCCATTATCGAAATCACTATGCAACGATATATCGGAATCATGGATAACAAAACATACTCCATCTCTGCTAGAAATAACATCAATCTCTACGCCTTCAGCACCATCCTCCATTACTTCTATAATTGCTTCTATAGTGTTTTGATAAGGTGAGTTTTTCTGTCTTTTTCCTCTGTGTCCTAATATCTTCATATATTAATTTTAGCTTGTGGAATAGTATGTATAAATTCCTGTTAGTTTTTCTGTGGAATTCTTTGTTAGTTTTGTAACAGTTAATAAATATACGTTTATAAACATAACATTAACAAAATTTATACTGTTAATGTTTAATTATACAGGCTGTGGAATTCTACTAAAAGCTATATTATAACTTAATAATGTTGTAGAATTCTTTGTTAGTTTTATTTTATGAGAGTTTTCTACAGAGTATAATAATAATTATATTCTATTAATATTTATATATATTTATTATATTCTTTAAAATATCCGCAGTGTCTAAATTTGATCTAATAGCATCATTTATAGTTTTTGATGTATCAAACCATTTATTTAAAGAAGTTATAGATCTAGTTTCTTTAACAACATCACTTTCTTTATTTAAAAATAGAGCATAAAAATAATTTTCTAAGCTGCCTGACTTGTCATCTTTCAATTTTTTTGAAATATAAGTTATTTTATTAGGGTTTACATGCGCAGTATTTAATTGATTATAAAACTCTTCTAATAATTTATCAGCACCAGAATCTTTAATTTGTTTAGCCATATACGGACTATTGTTTGATATCTTTCTTAAAGATTCATACTCACTATGAGAAAAATTCTTCACGTTTTTTTGTAAATATTCGAAATAAACTTCTTTTGTTGGGTTTTTTATATCTAAACATAAGCAACGAGATTTTATAGTATCTAACACTTTTTGTTTATCGTGACATAATAATAATAGCACAGTATTGCGTGTAGGCTCTTCTAATGCCTTCAGAATCGCGTTAGATGAACTTATGTTAAGATCATCAATGGGGTTTATTATTGCAACTCTGTGGCTAGATTTTGAAGGAGTAAGCGAAAGAAATTTAGTAAGCTCTCTAATTTGATCAATTGTTATATTTTTACTTTTTTCATTATCTCTCGTTATATAGTGCAAGTCTGGATGTGAAGAATTTTCTACCAAATTTTCAACTTCGTCTGATATATCAAAAGTCTTTTCTTCCTCTTCTCCAAATAAGTTTACAGAAGGCTTAGTTGATTCAAAAGGGTTGTGGCTAAGTAATTTTTTAGTAAAAAATAAGGCATTATAAAACTTTCCCACACTGATATTTCCTGACAGCATTATTGCATGAGGAATTCTGCCAGATTTTAAAAAAGAATTTGTCACAGTTACTATATCACTATCTAGTAATATATCATCGGAAGGATTGTTTAAAGACTCAGAAAATCTTGTTTTTGAAAGGTTTGCTTTTTCAACTTCTGATTTTTTAACCATTATTAAAAGAACTCATTATCATTAGGTTTTTTATCACTAGATTCATCTTCTTTACTATCAGACGAACCAAACATAAATTTGCCTATAAGACCTTCTAAACTGATAGATGACTGAGAATATTTTATTAAATCACCTTCTTGTAAATATTTTTCTGAGCCACCAGGTACAATTGCAATATATTTGCCGCCTAAAAGCCCAGCACTAATAATCTCTGCTGATGAATCTTTAGGAATTTTAATTTTATTGTCAATTGCGACACTAATATTAGCCTGATAAGTTTTAGTATTAATTTCTGCAGTTGAAACTTTACCAATTTTTAAACCACTAATTCTAACATCACCGCCAATATCTAAGCCATCAATCCTATCAAAATTAATTTTAACATTATATGAATTATCAGTGTCCTCAACCATTCCAGCGTTTTTATAAGCAGTGTACCCGAAGAAAACTGCAATAATAATTACGAATAGACCAGTAAGTGTTTCTAGTAAATTTTTGTTCATTATAATAAATTATTAGTTTTAAACTTTTTTGTGTTTTATTAAGAATTTGGATTCCAAGGAATATAATCACCAGTTGCTTTATCTCTAACTCCACCCTCTTTTTTATGGCCATTTGGCAAATAAGATAAATTAGTGCCTGTCAAATTTGGTGTATGATCTTGCTCCCACTTATATTCTTTACCATTATTTTCACTATCTGGAATTTCGTCTGTGTTGTAATGAACCCAACCATGCCAGTATGCAGGAATTTTGGAAGCTTCGGCTTTACCATTATATATAACCCACCTTCTCTCCTTATTATACCTGCCAATATTTCTTCCAGCCCTTAAAGAAGATTTATAGTATTTATTGCCAAATTTATCTTCTCCAACCTTCTTGCCAAATAAGCTTGTAAATAATTTTGTACCAATGTTTGCCATAAAATCAGATTTTCGTTAGTCTATACAGAAGATAAATATAGATTTTATTGAATATTATCAATATATTTAAAATATATTAAATCAAAAACAACATATGCAACCTAAATCAGACTCTTCAGATGATGATTTGAAGATAAAGGAACTTACTGAAGAAAGAAAAAATATCTTAAGTAAGATAACAAAATCCTTCATATCTGTATTTTTACCTAAACAAAAATCTACACTAAAGGAATCCCTTGAGGAAATTTTAGATGAAAGAGAAGAAGAAAATATTCTTGAAAATACACAGGAAGATACTTCAATTATTAGAAATGTATTAGAGTTCAATGAGCTTTATGTTGAAGATGTTATGATTAGACGTGCAGACATTTTTTCAATAAATTGGGAAGCAAGTTTTGAAGATATTAAATCTAGCCTATTAGATAAAACCTATACTAGAATACCAGTATATAAAGGTGATCTTGATGAAATTAAGGGTTTTATTCACATCAAAGACATTGCTAAATTAGCTTTTACAGACCAAGAATTTGACTTGGAATCAATTACTAGAAAATGTTTGTTTGTTCCAGCTAGCATGAAAATTAGTAACCTGCTTATTAGAATGCAGCAAAGTCGCGTTCATATAGCAATTGTTGTTGATGAGTATGGTGGAACAGAAGGCCTTATCACCCTTGAAGATATTATGGAAGAGATAGTAGGTAAAATTGAAGATGAACATGAATTTGAAGAAGAATCAGAAGTTAAATTCAGAAAACTAAAAAATAGTGAATATGAAGTTAGTTCTAGGCTTACTATTAAAGAATTGGAGGACAAACTTAATATAACTATTGATGAAGAAGGTGAGTACGAGACTCTAGGAGGATTAGTATTTGAAATTGAAGGTAGAATTCCAGTTAATGGAGAAGTAGTTGAAATATCAGAAAATTTAGAAGCTGAAGTTCTAGAGGCCGATGCCAGAACAGTTAAAAGTTTTATTCTTAGAAAAATATAAAGAACTTTATGTTTAAAAGTTACAAAGGATTCACACTAGTTGAATTAGCTATTGTAATTGTTATTATTGGAATAATCATGGGTGGGATTTTGGGCGCGCAGAGCTTAATCGATAGCTCTAAAATTAGAGGAGTTATTACTGAAATAAAGAATATGGAAACCGCAGTACGGGCCTTTGAATTAGAGTATAATGCATTACCTGGTGATATGAGAGATGCTTATGATTATTTTGGTGATGATTGTGGTGCCGATACTACTGATTCTAGATCTGGATGTAATGGAGATGGTGACAGGTGTTTAGCAGGTTGGCATAATATTTGTGCTAGTTCTATAGGTATTCTAGCAGGAGATAAAAGACGTTTGTTTGTTCATTTAGCGCTATCCGAAATACTTATAGCGCCCTATTTTACTAGTACTACAACCCTTCAAAACAAAGACTGTGTTTTGGGATCAACACTAGTGAAGAGTGCAAATGGGGATACTTTCTATGGATATAGTACGGAATATGGTAGAATAAGTACTATCTATGCTAATACCTTCTATTCAGATAATGGTGGTTCAATTTGTAGGGTTAGTGGAGGTAAAATTTACCATCCTTCATATGTAAAGAAAATTGATGATAAAATTGATGACGGTAACGCATTACTTGGAAACATTACTGCCTTAACTAATGATAATGACTGTGCAAACACCACTACAGGTGTTTATAGGGTAGATAGTACTAAAAATGATTGCTTCATGAGAGTAGCAATTTATTAGATTCTGGCTTTATTTCTTAAATAATAAGCATGTTTCAACTACTGGAATACCCAAAATATTAAAACCTACGAGGTATTCTTCTTTTTCTAGTTTTAGTCCGGTGGACTCAAAAATTTGTATCCATTCAGAGCTAGGCTTTTGATTGCCAGGTGAATCAGGATAAAATAGTTCATCTAAACCTTTTATTAAATTATTATATTCTTCTATTGGTGAATTTTTCCCAATGTAATCTTCGGTTATAATAAGTAAGCCATTTTCTGGCAAAGCTAGATGTAAACTTTCTGCAAAACTAACTAAATGAAGATCATCAAAAACTCCTTTTTCTATTTCACCTACATGATGTGATACACAATTAATTGTATATACATCCGCCTTAGGTAAAGATTCTTCTGGTGATATTATTTTAGATTCAATTCTTAAATTTGCCTTCGTTGGTAAAATATGATCTTCGATATCTAGAGCTAACCATTTTTGGTCTTGGTTGTATTTTTGCATTAATGCTGCAAAATAATTAGACCTACTACCTAAGTCGGCTATGGTTTTACCTGTTAGGTTCATACCCATAGTAAGAGTTTCATAGTTTCGCTTAACTTCGTATGCTCTTGTTCGTTCTAAAGAACTGTACCATTGCTTTTCATTTAAGGCCTCAACAGGTTTTCTATATTTTTGTTCTGTAGGGAATTCTCTTGGTAGATCAATTTTTTTGAGATTAATACCAAAATCTTGACTTACCTTTTCTTGATAGGCAGTAAGAGCTTTTTCAAGATCACGAGCTTGAATGACTTTTTCAGAGGGGGTTACTTTTCTTGTCTTAGTAAAATAATCTAAAGCTTTTTTAATATTAAATGGATCTAGCCTGTCTAATTCTCTCATAAATAAAACTACATATTACCCCAGTGAGCTGCAATATCTAACATACGTACGCTAAATGCCCATTCATTATCATACCAGCTAGATACACGAACAAATGTTTTATCAACAACACAAGTTCCTGTAGCATCAAAAACAGAGCTGTTTTCATTTCTATTAAAGTCACAAGAAACTAAGGGCGCCTCATTATATCCAAGAACGCCTTTTAAAGCGCCATCGCTTGCGTCTTTCATTAATTTATTAATTTCTTCCGCAGATGTTTCACGGGAAACATCTAGTTTAAAATCCACATAAGAAACGTTAGGCGTTGGTACACGAATTGCTGAACCATCTAGTTTACCTTGAAGTTCAGGTAATACTAAGCCAATAGCTTTAGCGGCACCAGTTGAAGTAGGAATCATACTTAACGCTGCACTTCTTGCTCTGCGCAAATCACTATGGGCACCATCAACTAAGTTTTGATCACTAGTGTAAGCATGAACAGTTGTAACATAACCTCGCTCAATACCTAAATTGTCGTTTAAAACTTTAGCAATAGGAGCAAGGCAGTTGGTTGTACATGATCCAATAGAAATAATTCTATGTTCAGCTTTTAGCGCGTTATTATTAACACCCCAGACAATTGTTGAATCTGCATCGGGCGAAGGTGCGGAAATCATAACTTTAACATCCCCAATTTTACGATATTTCTCTGCGCCATCACGCGTACGAAAGTGACCTGTACATTCTAAAACTATATCAGCACCAGTTGCAGCCCAATCTATTTTTGCGGGGTCTCTATCGTTAAAACGAACCATTTTACCACGGCCAGCATC
>CAYGRX010000119.1:286-6011 GCA_964352365.1 uncultured Rickettsiales bacterium | reverse complement strand
ATATGACACAAAAAAAATCGCATCAGTTTTTGCCATAATAATTGGCTTTTTCTACCTAATGATAACTGGCCTGCCAACATCTGCGACACGCGCATATTTAATGATAGCATTATTCCTAACAGCAATTTTGCTAGAACGCCGCAACCAACCTATGCGACCAGTAGCAATTGCAGCATTTATAATTTTGCTAATTATGCCAGAAAGTTTGGTAACCCCAGGCTTTCAAATGAGTTTCGCGGCGGTTATCGCCTTAATTGGAGTTTACCAAATAATTTATAAAAACTATGAATATACTGGTTTAAAAAGCGATCAAAATATATTCAAAAAATTTACCTTTTATTTTTTAGGTATTTGCTTAACAACTCTAATAGCAAGCCTTGCCACCTCACCTTATGCAGTTTATCACTTTGGTAAAATCCCCAAATATTCTGTTATTTCAAACTTAGTTGCAATCCCCGCCCTAACCTTCATAACACTACCTTTTTTGTTTTTATCAACATTTTTAATGCCCTTGGGATTAGAAAAACTACTACTAATAATATCAGAATTTGGGGTTAATATAATTAAGAACATAGCAGTTTATACATCTGAAATTGAAGGGAATTTAATAAGCAAAACATCCATGCCAGAGTGGTTTTTATGGTATTGCAGCTTGAGCTTTTTATGGCTATTCTCCCTTCGCAGTAAAATTAGATATTTAAGCATACCATTTATTATCGGGATATATTTGATAATAGCATTCTATGAAAATAAGCCAGATATGGTTATTGGTGAAGAGTTGAAGCATTTTGTAGTTAAAAATGATAATGGAATATATAAGTTTTACGGCAGAAAAACTCGCGGCTATAAAATTTCTAGCTGGGCTGAAGAGCTGGGGTTAAATAAAGACGATATTGAGTTCGCCAGCAAAGAAGAAACTATATATTGTAGCGCTGAAAACTGCACCACTAACTTTAGTGTAATCACTAAGAATTTTAACCCAAGTCATTGTAATTCTTATAAATTTATAATTTTAAATAGTTATGATCTAGGTAGTTGCGGTAAAGGAAAAGCAATTATTTTCAACAAATATAGCTTACAAAAAACAGGAACGATATTACTCTATAAAGATGGGGCATATATAACTGCAAAAGGCTCTGTTGGCAGAAGAATTTGGAATAACTAGACTGCAATTATTAGTTTGTGGTTGATAGTTAACTCTTTTAATTTTATAAAACCCGCATTAACCAAAATATATAATAAAAATGGCATTAATTTCCGATAGCTTAAAAAGAATTAAACCCTCTCCTACAATTGCAGTAACAACAAAGGCGAAAGAACTTCGTGCAGAAGGTAAGGATGTAATTGGCCTTGGTGCTGGTGAACCAGATTTTGATACACCTGATAATATTAAAGAAGCTGCTAAAGATGCTATTGATAGAGGCGAAACCAAATACACAGCTGTTGATGGAACACCAGAGCTAAAGAAAGCTATTATAGATAAATTCAAACGCGAAAATAATATTAGCTACGAAGCAGCTAACATAAGTGTTGGCACTGGCGGAAAACAAGTTTTATATAACGCATTCATGGCAAGTTTGAATGAAGGTGATGAAGTAATCATACCTGCGCCTTATTGGGTGAGTTACCCAGATATGGTAGCACTTGCAGGCGGCGAAAGCGTGATTGTCAAATGCGGTGATGAATCTGACTTCAAAATTACTCCTGATGCATTACAAAATGCAATTACAGATAAAACAAAATGGCTTATTTTAAACAGCCCAAGCAACCCAACTGGTGCAGCATATAGCGCTGATGAGTTAAAAGCCTTAGCTGAAGTATTACTTAAAAATGAACATGTTTATATCTTAACCGACGATATTTATGAGCATTTGGTTTATGACGGTTTTGAGTTCAACACTATAGTTACTATTGAGCCAAAATTGAAAGATAGAACCTTAACCGTAAATGGCGTTAGTAAAGCATATGCAATGACTGGCTGGAGAATTGGTTATGCAGCAGGTCCTGTTGAGTTAATTAAAGCAATGGCAAAAATTCAAAGCCAGAGCACATCAAACCCCTGCTCCATTGCTCAAGCAGCAGCAGTTGAAGCACTAAACGGCACTCAAGACTTTTTGCCTGTACGCAACAAGGTTTTCAAACGTAGGCGTGACTTTGTAGTTGCGAAACTTAATGAAATTGATGGCGTTGATTGTAAAACACCAGAAGGTGCATTTTATGTCTACCCTAACATCCGTGCACATATTGGCAAAAAAACTCCCGATGGTAAGAAGTTAGGGAGTTGCACAGAGTTTTCACAATATTTACTAGAAGAGCATTTAGTAGCAGTTGTTCCCGGTGATGCATTTGGCTTAGGTGGATATTTTAGAATTTCTTACGCTACTAGTGATGAGAACCTAGAACGCGCTTTAGTTAGAATCAAAACAGCGATTGACGCTTTGAAATAAGTTAAATTATAGTAGAAATAAAGCTAAGACTTATGCCCTTCAGCGAGATAGGCGTCGGATTGCATTTCAATGAGGCGGGAAACGGTTCGCTCAAACTCAAAAGCGCGCTCACCCTCATTATATAGCTCCGCAGGGGGAACTGCGGCAGAGGCAATTAGCTTAGTTTTTTGCTCATAAAGAGCATCAATAAGGTTAGTGAATCGTATCGCTTGATTGTGATCGTCTTTTTTAAGCTTTGGGATATCTGTTAAAATAATAGTATTAAACTGCCTAGCTATCTCAAGATAGTCTTCTGAACCAAGAGGAACATCACACAAATCTTTAAAGCTAAATTGAGCAATCCCCATATACGATTTTGGAACTATAATTTTGCGCCCTTTAACAATTATTTTTGATTTATCATTTATATCTTTGCCACCCACCAAATCTTTATAAGCTTTTTCAATAAAGCCCTTTGCATCCCTACCAAGTGGTGAATAGTAAGTTTTATTAAGGCTTTTCATGCGCTGTAGGCGATAATCCTTTAAACCCTCAAGCTCGATTACCTCCATAGATTCTTTAAATATTTCAATGAATGGCAAAAACCTTTCTCGTTGAAGCCCATCTTTATATAGATCATCTGGCGCACGGTTTGAGGTTACTACAAGCACAACGTTTTTAGCAAATATCGCCTTAAACAAACGACCAATTATCATTGCGTCAGCAATGTCATTCACCTGCATTTCATCAAAACAAATAATATCAATATTTTTTGACATCTCGTCAGAAACAAGTTCAAAAACTCCCGTTTTACATTGCTCACGGTAAAAATTAATTTTCTAATGAGCGGACTTAATAAAAGCAAGAAAATGAATACGCTTAGATTTAACTGATGACGGAAGGTTTTCATGGAATAAATCCATCAAAAAACTTTTTCCACGCCCCACATCTCCATATATGTATATGCCTTTCGGCTTCCTATGACGATGAGTTCTAATTGATGAAAGCTTTCCTAACAAACCCTTATTCCGCTCAACAAAACTAGAAATACTACCATGAAGAAGACTAAGTTTTTTAACTACCTCTTTCTGCTTTATATCAATGCTGATTTTTTTACTTGTTATCAACTTTTGGTAAGCTAATATCAGCGGGGATTTTTGAGAATTAGGCATATTGAAGTTTATAAAGTGAAAATATTTACAAAAGTAAGTGATGTTTTAAATCACAGTAATGCAGTTAAAAGTCAAGGTAAAAAGCTTTGCTTAGTGCCGACCATGGGCGCATTGCACGATGGACATTTGAGCCTTGTAAGAGAAGCTAAAAAGCATTGTGAAAGCGTGATTGCAACCATTTTTGTGAACCCTGTTCAGTTTGCAGCGCATGAAGATTTTGGGGAATATCCAAGAACTTTAAATGCAGACTTAGCCTCATTAGAAAGTTTAGGAGTTGATGCAGTATTTACACCAACTGAGACCGAGATATATCCAAAAGGAAAGCCAGAGGCGAAAGATGTTGTTCCCAATGAATTTGCGAATATTTTATGCGGCAAATCTCGTCCCCACTTTTTCCATGGCGTGTGGGTTGTTGTTAGAAGGCTTTTTGAAATAACAAAACCAGATGTAGCAATTTTCGGTGAGAAGGATTTCCAACAATTATTTATAATAAGGCAAATGGCAAAAAAAGAAGGCTTTGAGATTAATATTATCGGCGCTGAGATAGTCCGTGAAAAAACTGGTTTAGCAATGAGTAGCCGCAATAAATATTTAAACGATGAACAGTTAATAATTGCAGCAAATCTATATCACGAATTAAAATCATTAAGTGAAGAGTTGAAGCAAGGTAAAAATGTAGACTTGAGCATTAATAATGCTAAAAATAATTTGATTTCTAAAGGTTTTGATAGTGTTGACTATATTGAATATAGAGATAGTGAAACTCTAGAAGTTTTGAATGAATATAATAAAGGCAGCAGACTTATTGCCGCCGCTTATTTAGGAAATACAAGGTTAATAGATAATTATGGAATCTAAATTTTTAAGAATTTTAAAGCAACGTGGCTTCATTCAAGATTGTACAGATTTTGAAGGATTAGACGCACATCTTTTAGAGAAAGAAAAAACTGGCGAGCCAGCTGTTGCATATATCGGCTTTGATTGTACCGCAGAAAGTCTTCATGTTGGCTCACTTCTACAAATAATGGCGTTAAAATGGTTTCAGGAATGTGGACATAAGCCAATTATACTCTTGGGTGGTGGCACAACTAAGATTGGTGATCCAAGTGGTAAGGATGAAAGCAGAAAAATGCTTGATGATGAGCAAATTGAAAAAAACAAAGCTGGCATTAAAAAGGTGTTCGAGAAGTTCATCACTTTTGGTAACGGCAAAAATGACAAGGCCAATGACGCGATAATTGTTGATAATGATGAATGGCTGGGCAAGAAAGGTTATATTGAATTTTTACGTGAAATTGGAACTCATTTTACAATTAGTAGAATGATGAGCATGGAATCTGTAAAACGTAGAATTGAAAGTGACTCACTAACATTTTTAGAGTTCAACTACATGATTTTACAGTCTTATGACTTTGTAGAATTAGCTAAAAATTATGATTGTAGAATTCAAATTGGCGGCTCTGACCAATGGGGGAATATTGTTACTGGAATTGATTTAAGTAGAAGGCTTGGCTCAGCAAAAAACCTATTCGGCTTAACAACACCTTTGCTCACTACAGCTGGCGGCGCGAAAATGGGAAAAACCGCAGATGGAGCAGTTTGGCTTGATGAAAAGTTTTTAAGCCCGTTTGACTATTGGCAATTTTGGCGCAATGCCGATGACGCTGATGTAGAAAGGTTTTTAAAGTATTTCACTACGCTTGATCTGGTAGATACTGAAACATTAGGCAGGGCAGAAGGCGCGGAAATAAACAACTCAAAAATTAGGCTTGCAAATGAAGTAACATCAATGCTTCACGGTGAGAGCGCCGCTATTAATGCATTTGAAACCGCAAAAAAAGTTTTTGAGCAAGGCGGAATCGGTGATGATTTACCAGTAATAAAGGTTTCACAAGCAGATTTAGAAAATGGTATTGCCGCAATGGAACTTTTTGTAAAAGCAGGCTTAGCAGAAAGTAATGGTGAAGTGAAGCGCCTAGTTAAAGGTGGTGGCGCAAAGGTTAATGACAAAAAACTGAATAATCACGCCCAAGAAATAACATCAAAAGATTTAGAGAGCGGAAAAATCAAACTTTCCGCAGGCAAAAAGAAACACGCAGTTATTGAGGTTACTTAGATTTACACGAA
>CAYGRX010000119.1:0-276 GCA_964352365.1 uncultured Rickettsiales bacterium | reverse complement strand
TTTTTGTCTATTTCGATTGAAGTAGACCGAGGAGAAACCTAGCCTAAGTCTTCAATAGTAACATCACTGTTAACTTCCACTCCAGAAGAAGTTTAAAGTTGTTGTATAGGTCTTTTATAGTATCAATCTGTTTATCTGTGGGCTGGAAGGTAGGTCGGTAAATCGAATCTGAAATGCCCTTGTTATACTGACTAACAATTTCTTTTACTTCTGACTCTTTTCTTAAAATATCTTTTAAAATGGTTTTAACTTCTTTGATTTCAAGAGTTAGAAATT
>CAYGRX010000118.1:0-6013 GCA_964352365.1 uncultured Rickettsiales bacterium | reverse complement strand
GTGTTATAATATATCTTGTGAGCTAAATATGATAATAAATACTAAAAATCAGATATTTATAGTATTTTTTTGGTTTATTTTTTAATAAATACAATTTTATCTAAAATTTTTTATTAACTTTAACGGTTTGTTAACCTTTTGGTGTTAATATATAAAAAAATTGGGAGAACTTATGACTACTTCAGTAACTACGACACAACAAATTATTACAGCAATTGATGCTTCTTTAAAGCAATCTAACTCAACTTTGGATAACATGTCTGAGTTGTTTGGTATAGAATTTTTGAATAGAAATCAAGGGCTTTCAGATGATGATTTAATCGCTAAACATGAAAATTTTCAATCATATATACAAAGAACAGAAGCAGGAAAAAGAATTGCAGGGGCGATAGTAGCTAATGACGAGATAAGAAGTAACCCTATTGTAATAAATGACCCTGATAGATTAGCAAATTTAGAATCCAGATCCTACGAAACAATGATGGCTGATTTTAATGAGGCGTACAATAACTTCAGCAAAGGGGTTAAACCAGAGCTTGATTCAAATAGTAGTAGATATGCTAACGTTGAAGTAATGAGCCCTGTTGAGTTAGATATAAAGTCGAAAGTTTCAGAGTTTAGAAAAAGCCCTGGCTTTAATGATTTTCTTAATGAATTAGCTAAATCTCCTGATAAGGCAGGTGAAATAGTTAATAAGTATTTATTAGGCGAGCCTCAGCAGTCAGTTCAAGAGCCTCAAATAAATGAGAAGAATAAACAGAGCCAGTATCAAGCTCAACCTAGTTTAAGTGGAGTAAGCAATAGTGGAACTAATACTAATGCACCTGAGGCTGAAACAAAATTTGATACAGGTAAAGGGGTACTTTCCCAGTTAATTGGTAAAGGTCCTTCAGATGTAGTTAAAAATGCGGCATTAGCATTTGTAGCTGATGTAGCGGTTGAAATTTTAACGGGTAAAAGTTCTAATATTGCTGGACAGGTATTGACTGCAGAGGTTATGTCTAGGCTATTTGGTGGCGATGAAAAAGGAGTTAGCCAGCTTAGAAATAAAATACTTGGCTTTGGTGCAATGGGTAACGCAGTTGGCATGTACAGTAACCCATCTGTTTCAAGGGCTGGTGCGCAAGCTGAAATGGTAAGGTAACTTATTATGAGTTTTGTTAAGGATATAATTAAACAAAGGGGAGCTAGAATTCAATTTTTAGTAATAGAAAATGAAGAAGGCTTCTCCAACTTTTTCTATGTCTTAATTAATGAAGGCGAATATGAGAAATTAGACAATAAGATGAAGGCAGGGCAAGATATAACCCCGACTGATCATGGTGTTGTTTTGCTGCAAGGAGAGGGTAGAGAACCTGTTCCAGAAGTAGATACAGTTTTAAAAAAAATGATAGAAGGGTAAAATATTATGGCTGATTTAGTAGATTTTGGTATAGGAGCTCTTGTAGCAGCTGGTGGCAAAAAAATAAGTAATAGCGGTGATGCTGGCCCATCTACTCGTGAAGCTGGAATGAATTTTGTTAAATTATACACAGCTATAAGAGCTCAATGGCTTGAACCTTTTCAACAACAAGTTTTACCAGTAGCTGACTTAACAAAAGATGATATAATTGATATCAACTACGCGCTATCGTCTGGCGAACTTGGCATAGGTAAAAAATCCGTATTAAAAGATTTTGCTGATAAAGATCTATTTGACCTAGATGAGTATAAAGAAAATCCAGAAATGGTTACTCTAAAAACACTTTTTGAGCCCGAAAGAAGAAATAATGAAGCCTTTCTCAAGGATCTTGATTTCTTGATTGAATCTTTAGAGGGATCAACATTCACAAATTTTTCTCATCTCAAGTCTAGAGAGGGGGCGTTAAAAGAAGTTACTAAACAAGTAAAAGTGGTTTCAAAATCAATTAAAAGTGACCGAGATAAGGTTGTTGAAGATATTAAATCAAGCTTGAGAGATGGTGCTGAGCTAAATGCTGAAGAGCTTTTAGCAAATATTGAGAACTTGATGGAAGCTGATGCGGATAATATTGGCTCATATATAGATGAAATCGGTGAGTTACTTAGTAGAACTCCAGATTTAATAGATTCCTTAAAAAAGTTTAGGGATAGGGCGGAAGGCCAACAGAATATCACCTCTTTAGATTTTGAAGATATTGGTGCAAAAAATGTAAAAGATTTATTTAATCTTTTAGGTGGTGAAGGTCTGCACGTTAGAAAAGATGTGCATAATAGTGAAGATTTAGTTGCTTCTATGAAGCTACAAAAATCAGGACTATCTATTTATAGTGCTTTGTTTGCATCAAACAACATGCAACACAAAGGAACTGAGCTTGAAGCACAAGCTAATTTATATGAAGAACTAAAGAAAAAGTCTGCATATGAAAAGAATCCTGTAAAAAAGAAGCTTTTAGATAAATATGTTTCCATATTAAAGCCTGATTCTAGGGTTGCGGACTATTTAGCTTGGGAAAAATCTTTAGAAAGAGATTTATCTCTTGGAACTATAGGAACTTCTCTCCCTGGGTATTTAGATGGTTTTTATGTTACCTTAAACACTATTCCTGCTGTGCCTTTTGTTGGTAGAGAACATCAATATGAAGTTAGTGAGGATGGTACCATGGTTGAAAGGAGAAGCTTTCATGTTCTAGGTACAGAAAATACTCAGCTACTGAGATCACCTATGCAGAATATTTTAAACCAATCAAGCGTTTGGAGACAATTACCTGCAGATAAAAAAGAAGAAGTGATAAGTGCATCCCACCAAATGTTCAAAGATGCTGGTATAAATATACCAAGAGACCAAGTAATGAACCAAACTTACGGGGATTGGAGTGGTCTTTTATCTGATAGATTAAATGATAACAGAACCACAAGTGTTATGACTACTTCTATGGCATTAAATAATGGTGGGTTATACGGTTTAACATCTATTGGCATGCAAGTCGCTATGGTAATGGGGATGAATGAAAGGCTATATTCTGGTTTTATTGAGTATAATTTAAAAGCCTATGAGCATGGAAAAAGAATTGAGTCTGGTGAAATACCCGACGACCAAGGTAATATAACTATATTTCCTAAAAGCTATAAACCCATACGTCAAAAAGATGGAAAATATGCATATGTGCCAGATGAGTTTTGGACAATAAACGAAATCATGGATGGTAAAGACGTATTAGTTAAAAGAACAGAAGGTGGAGTAGAGATTGAAGAATTAAAAAATTTCTGGGATGAAAAAAATAGAGAGTATGGACAAGATTTTGACTATCAATTCAATGTAAGTCGTGTCAATGAAGATGGTAAAAAATATGTATTTAAAGGGCCTACGCAGGCTAAGATTAAAGAGTTATTTAAATTAGAAACGTTTGAGGCAGGATCAGATAAAGATTTTATGAGATATTATGTTTCTACTGCAGGACAGGCGGCTCAAATATTAGATATGGCATATAAGGTAGGGGCTCAAGCCCCTAGCTTTGAAGGGGTAAAAACTCAATATAGAGATTTACCGGATGATCCTACTCAATTGGCAAAAAGGAAGGGAATATCAGTTGATGATGCTATTAGAGAAGAAATGAGATTAGGAAACTTAGAACCTATAACCATTTTTTCACGAGACTCTAAAACTCAACTTGCAGGATTTATAGCGCAAACAATGTTTCCAGGTATAGGAACAAACGAGTTACGTAGAAGATTTGATCAGTTAGGTGCTGTTAATGTATATGCGAAAGAATACACAATGGACCCTAACATAACTGGTGCAAATATTCCTAATTTATATGAATCTTATCCAGCACGCTCAAACGTTGATTTAAATAACACGAGAAATTGTGTACATAAACATCATGGTACTTTAAGGCAAAGAGCATTGGAAACACCGAAAACACCTCAAAAAACCACAAATAGGCCTGATTTGGCCTCAGCTGCCACAGCGGCAGGCGGTTATATGGCCGGCCAAGTCTCAGGTGGAGTTCTTGGAAATATAATTGATAAGGTTTCTCCACAAGGTGGTATTTTAGGGGCGGCAAATGACTTTATTAACGAAAAAGCTGGCGTTCCTGTTAATAATGATGGAACTGCTGCTAGAGACCCTCAAGCAAATAGAAAGGCAGACCTTATTAAAGCTGGCCTAGTTACAACTTGTTTAACAGCTATAGGAACATATCTGGTAGGGCCAGAAGCAGCTCTAGAAACCGCAGCTTATGTTGGGAGTGCAGCAGCAGGTGGTTTTTTTGGATATAAAGCTTTAGGGCCTTTTATTGCCGGTGAAAGCAAGTTGTGGCAAGGTGGAACAGCTTTAGTTAGTGCAGCAGCAACTGTACTACTTACTGGTATTACTATAGAGCAGCACCAAGCAGCAAATGCATATCCAGATTTTAAAGTTGATAATGATCCTGCTACAATTCAAATGTATGAAGATGTATATGGTGATGGTTTAAGACCTATAGACGTAAAAAATAACTCTTCTTCAGTTACATTTGGCGACGACCCAATATTAGTGACAACTAAAGATGGTGAAATGTTTGTACTTAGTGCTCCAGCTGGTACTAAGTTAGAAACTCCTTATGAATCTGTAGTTTTTATAGATGGCGTAAATAAGGTTAGAAGTATTGATTTAAATCAAAGTGCTGAGATTTTAGAAGCTGGCGTTAATACTGATGATCTAACTAATAAGGTTCAAGCTCAAGATGGTTGGGCAGGTAAATTTTCTGCTGATAAAATCAAGATTAAGCAAATTGAAAATGATACTATACAAAAATAGATAATTTTTTCCTATAGTTAACCTTTTATTAACTAATTTATGTTAAAATTAAAATAAATTAGAACAAAAGGTAGTCATATGTTCATTACAAGAAAACATAATGAAAATTCAGAACTAAGCTTAGAATTCATAGAATATGGAGAAAAGCCATCCCTAAAACAGGAGGAAACAGGAGGTGGTGGTACATTCAATGATGGTGGCGGTTCTAATGTTGGCGGTGGTGATAATACACAATCTAATGCTAATAACCAAAAGAAATTATCTGAGATAAATGAGTTACTTCGTAAACTTAGAGCAGAGCAGGAAAAGTTACTAACCGTTGATCCTACAGATAGAGTGTGGGTGACTATTAGGGGTGAAAAAGTACAGGTATCTGCGGAGCAAAGGTTAGGTCAAATTACGTCGGAGATTCAGTCACTCATAACAGAGAGTGGTCAAATTCTTGGATATGGCACCCAAGAAACGACGGCAGGAATGCAAGCTGGTGCTACTGTCACTCAATCAGAAAACCAGTTAGAAGGGACAAAATATAGTGAAGCGCTTAGGTCGATTACTGGAATATATAGTAAAGAGCTTGAGATATTTCAAAAAGATTTTGATGCAATTAATGCAGATGATAATAGATTTGTTCAAAATGTTGATGATGCCAATATAGATAGAGCAAGATATTTAGTTGAACAAAGAGTTAGAGACTATTTAGAAGCTAACGGTTTGGCAAGAATGAGAAGGTTTGAGCCTTCACAAAAACTTTTAGCTGCGGCAAAGGCTCAAGGTATAGACCTTGGCTCTAGTTACGAAAGGTATGATCATAGAGATATTGATGTTGGTGGACTAGCATTTGTTAGAGAGACTAATTCAAATGAAGGAAATATATTCACTAAATCACAACCTGAAGCCGCTCCTTTTAAATTATTTTATATATCAAGAGATATTAGACAAAACCATTTTAATTCTTACAGGCCAGATTCAAGAGATAGTTATAATGCGAATGAATCTACTGATAACAAAGATCTTGATTCACAAACTTTTGTTGTGAAAGATTTGCTGCAACCAACAGAAACAAACCAAAGCTTGATTCATAATCAAGTTGCACAAGAAATTTATAGAAAAAGAGTTCCTAATGGTAATGGTGGAACAAGGGTCGCATATTTTTCAAAAGGTGATAACATCGAGATAAAAGATATAGAGCCTGATGAAATATTTGCTCAAATTGCTATTACTGGTAGACCTAGAATTCACAACCCTGCATATACC
>CAYGRX010000117.1:0-6026 GCA_964352365.1 uncultured Rickettsiales bacterium | reverse complement strand
ATATAATCCAGGTGCTGTAAATCTATAAATTTGATATGCAGTATTTGGAAATGATATTATAAATCCTGCAAAAAATGCTAGCTTTAGGTATGAAAAGAAAGCTTCTGTTAGGCCAGTGAATATCATTCTTTTATCACTTTTACCCGATAATGCTTCAGCTAAAGGCTCAGTCAAAAAAGAATAAATATTTTCAACATAAATATAGCAAAAAATAAAGCCTATTATTAAGCCTATAAAGACCTTAATAAAGGTTTCTCGTAAGTCTGCTATGTGACTAATAACTGTTTGGTTTTGTTTATTTTTGTTTCTTGCTGCCATCAGCTTTCTTTGTAGGTTTATTTTTGCGAGTGGGTTTATTTTTGCTGGCGTTTTTTGTAGGCGTTTTTTTCTTAGTGACTTTTTTGGTTACTGAAGCTTTATTTTTTTTAACGGTTTCTAAATCTTGAAAAACTTCATCAACCTCATAAGCCTCATATTCAAGCCCGTCATCAGCAATTATTTTTTTTACCTTAACTTCACCAGATTCATCTAAGATATTTGTGAGATCAGAAAAATAAGATTTTACTTGTCTAACAAACTGCCCAATTTTTTTTGCAATTACAGGTACATCTTCAGGCTTTAAAACCATTATTGCTATGCTGGCTACAAAAAATACTTCCCAGAAAGATAATGAAAACATTTATTCTTACAAATTTAGGTTAAGAATTTTTATCTTCTGATTTATTTTTTTCATTAGTGTCATCACTGTCTGAAATTCCTTTTTTAAAGTTTTTTACACCTTTGCCAATATCTCCCATTACCTTAGGTAATTTACCTGCACCAAAAATAATCAAAATTACTATTACTATTAATGCAATTTGAAGTGGACTTATTCCCATAATATTATCCTTAATTTTGTTCTTTAATTTTAAACTGATAGTTTTATACTCCTAAAATTATGAGATATAAACAAATATTAGAAAATTGTTATTCAGATAACATTGGCAAGCATGGAGTCTCTAGGGAAAATATTGAGGCAATTTCAAAATCTATCAATTCAGATCTTTCTGCGCTGGCAAAAGAAGACCTTAGACTTTTTAATTTTGATGATATTGATTCAAGGGTTGCTGAGGTTAAGAAAATTACTAGTGAGTTGCAAGAAAAGTTTGAAAAGCTTTATATACTTGGAACTGGTGGATCAACACTTTGTGGCCAAGCAATATGCGGGTTAAATGAGAAAAAAGACAAAGAACATAAGTCGGTTTTTGTAGATAACATTGATCCTGATAGTTTTAATTTTATGTTGGAAAACTTTAACCCTTCAGAGAGCTTCGTCCTTGTAATCAGCAAAAGTGGAAACACAATTGAAACTGTTACTCAATTTATAATTTTCTTGAATAAGTTCATTGCGAAAGGCTATGAGAAAAACATTGCAGACCACTTTATGATTGTCTCAACTCCATCTGTGAGTAAGGATAATACTATTGAAAAAATTTCAAATCATTACGGGATAAAATCAACACTTCATGAGGATGTAGGTGGAAGATTTTCAATTTTTAGCTCAGTTGGTTTGATTCCTGCAAGTTTTGCAGAGCTTGATATTAAACAATTTCTGTTAGGTGCGAAAAATTGTTTTGAAAAAACTTTAGAGCAAGGTGCAAATTCTCCAGCAGTGCTTGGTGCATCACTAAATGCAGAGTTTGCAAATGCTGGTGGTGCAAGCACTGTAATTATGCCATATGTTGATAGGTTAAAAAACTTCACTAACTGGTTTTCTCAAATATGGGCGGAATCTCTTGGTAAGACTGAGAAGGCAATCACTCCAATTCGTTCACTGGGAACCTTAGATCAGCATTCGCAATTGCAACTTTTTTTAGAAGGTAGAAAAGATAAATTATATAATATTATAACTAACAAAACTAAGGGTAGGGGAGAAAAGCTTAGTATTACAAATGCTGAAAATATTGCTCACGGGGTTGAGTTTTTAAATGATAAAAAAGCTGGCGATGTAATTTATGCGGCGGTTTATTCAACTACAGAAACACTTAGAGCAAATGGCTTGCCAGTTCGTAGCTTTGAGCTTGAGCGTGTTAATAAATATTGCTTTGGTGAGTTAGCAATGCATTTTGTTTTGGAAACAGTTTTACTTGCCAAACATTGGGAAATTAACCCATTTGATCAACCTGCTGTTGAAGCTGGCAAAAAAATAGCATTAGAGATGTTGGGTAAAAAATAGTATGAGCAAGATACGAGTTCTCCCTCAAATAACTATCAACCGTATCGCGGCTGGTGAGGTTATAGAGCGCCCTGCGAGTGTTATAAAAGAACTTGTGGAAAACTCTATTGATGCAGGGGCAAAGAATATTGAAATCAAAATAGAAGCTGGTGGAAAAAATTATATTTCCATAAAAGATGATGGCATAGGCATGACCAAGGAAGAGGTTGGTTTGTGTGTGCAACGTCATGCAACCTCGAAACTTCCTGATGACAACCTTTTTAACATAAATTTTTTTGGTTTTAGAGGCGAAGCAATACCTTCAATTGGTTCAATTTCTAGGCTTAGAATAGCTACATTTTCTTCGGAATCACAAGAATCTTGGGAGATTAGCATTGACGGAGGTATAGAAAAAGAAATTCGACCTTCTTCAATAAATAATGGTACACTTATTGAAGTCAAAGATTTGTTCTTCGCGACACCAGCACGTCTTAAATTTATGAAGTCTGATAGAGCGGAAAAGGGCAGAATTTATGATATGTTGAAACGTATAGCGATGGCAAATCCAGAAGTTAATTTCAGTCTTTATGACTCCGAAAAACGTAGCCTTCAATATATTAGTAATCAACAAGACATTCTTGGTTTTAGGCTTTCAAGGCTTGGCCAGATTTTAGGTAAAGACTTTGTTGAAAACTCAGTTGAGGTGAATAATAGCCGTGAGGATGCAACAATAACTGGTTTTATCAGTTTACCAACTTTTAATCGTGGCACCAGCACTGAGCAATATTTATTTGTTAATGGTCGTCCTGTTCGGGATAGACTGATTTTAGGTGCTATTAGGGGCGCGTATGCGGATTTCCTTGCCCGCGATAGGCATGCTGTAACTGCGCTTTTTATTGATGTTCCACCCTTAGAGGTCGATGTAAATGTTCATCCTGCTAAGGCGGAAGTTCGTTTCCGTTATGATGCGGAAGTACGAGGGTTACTAGTTGGTTCAATAAAAAATGCACTAGTAGAAGCGGGCTTTCGAGCTAGTAGCACAGTTTCAAAGTCTGCATTTTCCAGTTTTAAAACAGAAGAGCAAATCGCTCAGCAGAATAATATTAATTCCTCTCAAAACTATAGTCATTTATATCAAGGTAGATATGGAGGCGGAAGCCCCACTTCAATTCCAAACTATCCATCACAACAAAATTTTAATGAAGGGTCAAATTCAAATTTTATACCCTCTTCATTTTCTAATTCTACACAAAGCTTAAATTTAAACCCTGATAATATCTTTAACCAAGAAGTATCAAATAATATCGCTCCATTTTCTAGGTCAGAAGAATCAACCCCATTTGACTCTGACCTTGTAAATTTTCCGCTTGGTTCTGCGCGCGCTCACTTGCATGAAACATATATTGTTTCTCAAGCTAAGGACAGCATTGTAATTGTTGATGCGCATGCAGCGCATGAACGCCTTACATATGAAAATATGAAAATTCAATATAGCGAAAAAGGTATTAGAACCCAAAAACTTTTGATTCCTGAAGTTGTAGAGATGCCAGAAGATAGGGTTGATTTATTAATGGATTCTGCATCTAGTTTTTCAAAGTTTGGTCTGGTTATTGAGCGTTTTGGAAATGCAATTCAGGTCAATGAAATTCCTGAAATTTTATCAAAAGAAAGTATTAGAAAACTTATATTGGATATTTGCGATGACTTACTTGAACATGGTCAACAGCTTTCACTAAGTGAGCGTATTGAACATATTTTGGAAACTATGGCCTGCCATGGCAGTGTGCGCTCTGGTCGTCGCCTTAATGTTTATGAAATGAACGCAATTTTACGCGATATGGAAAAAACTCCACATTCAGGGCAATGTAATCATGGTAGACCAACTTATATTAAGCTTGAAATGAAAGACATTGAAAGACTATTTGGTAGGAGCTAATGACAGAGATTTTTGATAATAATCTAAAATTAAAACACCTAAAACGCTCATCAAAATATTTTTTATCTTCTGCGTTTTTATATGAAGAAACAGCTAAACGCTTGGCTGAAAATTTTGGTACTAACATTAGAAAAACTTTTGATGATGCATTGGTACTTGGCGACAAAAACGGAATACTTAGTGATGAAGTAGCAAAATGCTTAACAATCTCAAATGTAACAGAAACAAGTTTGGTTGAAGAATTTTTGAGTAACAAAAGAAGACCACAAAAAACTATAAATTATGAAGTTTTGCCATTTGAGAAAGAAAGTTATGATTTAATTGTTAGCAACCTTTCTCAACATTGGGTGAATGATATTGTTGGCCTATTTGTTCAAACAAAAGCTATTTTGAAAAAAGAAGGTTTTTTCATTTCTAACCTGCTAGGCGGTGAAACCCTAACTGAGCTTCGTCAATCCATGATTCTAGCAGAAGGAGAATTTGGTGGTGGTTCTATGCGTGTTTCCCCTATGATGGGGGTAAAAGATGGAGCGGCGCTACTTCAACGCGTTGGATTTAAAGAGCCAGTTTCCAGTAATGAAGTTATTAACGTTAAATATGATGACCTAAAAACGTTGCTTCATGACCTACAAAATATGGGTGAGCAGAACGCAATTCTTAAGGCGAATAAAACACCGCCAAATAAAAGGTTCTGGACTAGGGTGGAACAACTTTACCGTGAAAATTTCGCTGATGAACAAGGTAGTATAAACGCAAAGTTTGAAGTTCTATCTTTGAGCGGGTGGAAGTAATTTAATTTTAAACCAAAAGAGAAATAAAATGACTGATAGTAAAGATGCAAACGGAAATATTCTTGAAGATGGCGATTCAATCTCAATCGTTAAAGATCTTAAAGTTAAAGGAGCAGGCAAAACCCTAAAGCGTGGTACTATCATGAAAAATATTACTCTCACCAACAAACCTACAGAAATTGAAGTTGGCTCTGGCAAATCTACTTTCGTTCTAAAAACTGAGTTTGTTAAGAAGGTTTAGGGTTTTATTTAATTAACCCCGCTAACCAACTGCGGGGTGCAGTAAAGTAGGTTATAAGAATAAGTTAATAAATAATTTGTCATACCGCACTTGTTGCGGTATCCATTTTTAATGAATCAATATTATGTTTACATAATTACAAATAAGCCTTTTGGAACTTTTTATATAGGCGTTACCAACAATATTGCTCGTAGAATCTTAGAACATAAAGAAAAGAAGATTGAAGGATTTTTAAAAAAGTATGGTTTAGATAAATTAGTTTATTTTGAGGTTTTTGAAGATGTTGAGCTTGCTATTCAAAGAGAAAAGCTAATAAAAAAAATGGAAACGCAAATTTAAATATGATGCAATTGAAAAAATGAACCTAAAATGGGAAGATTTATATTATAAATTAAATGACCTCATTTAAAATTATAGACCCCGCAACAAGTGCGGGGTGACAAGTTATTTATTTTCTATTAACTTTAATATTTCCAATCTTTCTTTTGATGATAAGATTTCGATTATATTTTCTTTTAATTCGCCTAAAGAAGTTCCTGTAAAAATATTATCTAAATTACTTAAATATAGTTTAAATTCTTGATCCAATTCTTGATGGTGCTCATCAGAATAATTTGATAAACAGATACAGCAGGAGTTCAGTATATCTATTGTTTTTTCGTTAAGCTCTTGTTCTATTTTGTTAAAGCATAAATCTTTTTAAATGATGCTTTTATTAAATCTATTGGGTGAGGAAGAATTCTATCTGCTTTTTCGAGACAAATAGCATATTCAGATATTACAGAAGAAGATATTTCATTTAGAAATTTTAGTTGTTCTTTTTTATTCAATTTTTATCCCTCAATTGTCACCCCGCATTTATTG
>CAYGRX010000116.1:422-6117 GCA_964352365.1 uncultured Rickettsiales bacterium | reverse complement strand
CTAGGTGCAGCAAATGGTGATATTGCAGGTGTTGAAGATGACCCAGATAGCAATAGGGACATGGGCAAGCCATACTTTAGAGAATAGAGAAATATCTCATGAGCTGGTGTGATAAATATGTTCACAAACAGCTAAAAATATGTTAAAATGCCGATATTGAAATACTTAAAATTAAATTCTACATTCAATTTTAAGTTTGGTAACGCATTTTGATTTCAACTTGCACTACCATTTAGAATAATACCAGTTTAAGCAGTTGCTTAAATGTGGTTATTTATTGGCTTCCCTTTAACATTTCGTTGAGGGAATAAAAACTATAAGATGCCAGAAGACAAGTTCCTAAAAATGAAAGAGGGTGTAAAAGCCTACTTTCAAATTTACCTGAACTCGAATCGTTCAGGTGATCCACCCTCATTTGAGGGTGTTGATGAATTCACCCGTGCAGCCAAGAGGTTGTTCGGGGACCGAGGTAATAAATTCGACCTCGGGGATGCCATCGGGTTCGGCTCAGCCTGCTTTAACGGGGTGAGCTATATTAAAGAGCTCCTCAACCCCTATATGGAGGGACGAGATTGGGCGAGCTCGGGTAATATTCATCTAGCGATAGATGAGTATTTTGACGACATGCCTATGTACTTTTAGGCGGAGTAATTGGTGGGAAATAATTTAATTATTTCCCCCAATTTTGCGCCAGCTTCACAATTTAAAAAAATCAAACAACATACAAACCTTATTCAGTTTGACAAGATACTATAAAGTCATTAAATAAACTCTGAGAAATATCGGAGTATAATATATGTCAGCTGAACAAAATTTAAAATCAAACACACATGAATTCGGTGCGAACGCGGTTTATATTGCCGAAGTTTACGAGAGATATTTGCAAGATTCAAACTCAGTGGATTCAAGCTGGAAAGAATATTTTGACAATTTGGGTGACGATAAAGCTCAAATAAATCAAGACTTTAAAGGTGGTAATTGGGGTAAAGGAAGAAGCCAGATCGTTGGCTATTCAGAACCTATAATTGAGCGCAGAAGAAATCGAGCTGGTGGACGTAGGGCTGCTGATAATGAAGGCGGTGGTGTTTCTCAGGAAATTTTAGATTCAATCCACGCTCATATGTTAATCCGTGCATATCGTGTACGTGGCCATCTAATAGCTGACCTTGATCCCCTAGGTCTGGAGAAGAGAGCAGAGCACCCAGAGCTTGACCCTGAAAGATATGGCTTTACTGATGCTGATTATGATCGCGATATCATGCTTGATGGCTGGTTGGGCTATGATAAGTTATCTTTGCGTGAAATTTTAAATATTTTAAAGCAATCTTACTCAAATAAATTTGCTGTTGAATATACTCACATTCAGTCATTAGAAAAGAAAGAATGGATTGAAAATAGGGTAGAGACTTCACTAGGTGACCCGAAACTTTCAGCTGATGATAAAAGTAATATATATCAATTACTTCTTGAAACTGTTGGTTTTGAAGAGTTCCTTCATAAAAAATTCCCAGGTGCAAAAAGGTTCTCGGCCGAAGGTGGTGAAGGTTTAATGCCTGCAATGCATTACGCAGTTGCTAAAGCTGCTGAGCTTGGTTTAGAAGAAGCTGTTGTTGGTATGCCACATAGAGGACGTTTGAATGTTCTAACTGCATTTATGGGTAAGCCATATATTGCAATGCTTTCTGAGTTCCAAGGCAACTTGGCAACTCCTGACGATGTGAATAGCTCGGGCGATGTTAAATATCACTTAGGTTTCTCATCTGATAAAGATTTTGGTGGAAAGAAAATTCACCTGTCACTTACTCCGAACCCATCACATCTTGAAACTGTTAACACGGTTGTAAATGGTAAGGTTAGGGCAAAACAAGACCAGCGTAACGATAAAGATCGCGCTAAAGTTATGGGTGTTTTACTGCATGGCGATGCGGCATTTTGCGGTCAGGGAGTTGTAATGGAAGCGCTTGCTATGTCTGAATTGGATGGATACACTACTGGTGGAACGCTTCATATTGTTGTAAATAACCAAGTTGGCTTCACTACCAACCCTGAATCGGGCCATAAATCTCCATACCCAACTGATGTTGCAATGATGATACAAGCACCGATTTTTCATGTTAATGGTGATGATCCTGAAGCCGTTGTGCATGCTGCGCAAATCGCAGCTGAATATAGAGCTAAATTTAAACAAGATGTGATTCTTGATCTTTGGTGCTATCGTAAACACGGTCATAATGAAGGTGATGAGCCGCGTTGGACTCAACCAGTTATGTATAAAGCTATTGATGCAAAAGAAACTCCTCGTGAAATTTATGCAGAGAGATTACTTAAAGAAGGTGTAATAACTGAAAAGGAAATTGAAGATCGTAAACAGGCTTTTTATGACAGGCTAGATAAGGCATTTAATGGCGCAAATGATTATAAGCCTGCAAAAGCTGATATGTTAGAAGGTAAATGGTCAGGCATAAAACAAGAAGGTGCTAGAAAAATCGAAACTGGCGTTAAGGAAAAAACACTTAAACAAATTGGCCAAGCAATATCAAAAGCGCCTGAAGGTGTTGAGCTTCATAAGGGTGTTCAAAAAGTGCTTTCAAATAGAGCTAATATGATTAAATCTGGTGAAGGATTTGACTGGGGAACTGCTGAAGCGTTAGCTTTCGGTTCAATTTTATTAGAGGGCAGGTCTGTTAGACTTTCTGGTCAGGATTGTATCCGTGGTACATTCTCTCACCGCCATGCTGGTGTTTTTGATCAAAAAAATGCTGAGGTTCACTACCCAATAAATAAAATTGATGATAAGCAAGCTAAGTTAGAAGTTTTGAACTCCAACCTATCTGAATATGGTGTTTTAGGTTTTGAGTATGGATATTCATCTGCTGAGCCAAATGCACTTACAATTTGGGAAGCTCAATTTGGTGATTTTGTAAATGGATCACAAATCGTTATTGATCAATATGTTACTTCTGGTGAAGTTAAGTGGTTGAGAATGAGTGGCCTAGTTATGTTACTTCCTCATGGTTATGAGGGGCAGGGGCCGGAGCATTCATCTGCAAGGCTTGAGCGCTTTTTGCAATCCTGCGCAGAAGATAACGTGATTGTTGCAAATTGCACAACACCTGCGAATTACTTCCATATTTTACGTCGCCAAGTTAGTCGTGATTTTAGAAAGCCATTAATTATGATGTCTCCAAAATCATTGCTTCGTCATAAGTTGGCAACTTCTTCTTTATCTGAAATGGCTGAAGGTTCAACATTCCATAGGGTTCTTCCTGAAATTGATAAATTAAAAGCTGACGACAAAATTAAGAAGCTTTTGATCTGCACTGGTAAGGTTTATTATGACTTACTTGAAGAGCGCCGTGAAAAGAAAATTGATGATATAGCAATTATCAGAATGGAGCAAATTTACCCATTCCCTTCTAAATCACTTAAGCCAGAGTTGCAAAAATACAAAAATGCTGAAGTTGTTTGGGTTCAGGAAGAGCCTGAAAATATGGGTGCTTGGACATTTTTAGATAGAAGGATTGAAAAGGCCTTAGCTCAGTGCAAAGGTGTAAAATCTTCCCGTCCTCAAGTGGTTTCTCGTCCTGCAGCTGCTGCAACTGCTTGCGGTTATATGAAAGTTCATAGACATCAACAGCAAACTTTATTAGACGAAGCTCTATGTTAAAAGCGCGGCTTAGGTTAAAAAAACTTGATATTGCGGCTTTCTGCAATATTTTAGAAATATGATATTAATATATAACAACTAAGGATGATTTAAATGTCAGTACAAATTAAAACACCGGTTTTAGGTGAATCAGTAAGTGAAGCAACTGTTGCGAAATGGTATAAGAAACCAGGTGAGGGCGTAACTAAAGATGAGCTTTTAGTAGAGCTTGAAACTGATAAAGTTACATTAGAAGTAAACGCTATGGAAAGCGGAACTTTGAAAGAGATATCTGCTGGTGAAGGTGATACTGTTGAGGTTGATGATCTTCTCGGTATAATTGAGGCAGGTGAAGCTCCCAGTGCTCCTGCGAATGATGATAAACAAGATAAAAAAGAAGAAGCTTCAAGTAAAGCATCTTCAGCTGATAAAAACTCAAGCGAAGCTAAGGGTATGGATAAATCAGGCCCAGCAGCTCAAAAATTAGCTAAAGAAAACAATATTGATGGCAACCAAATTAAAGGTTCTGGCAAAGATGGAAGAGTTACAAAAGGTGACGTTTTAGCCGCTATCGAAAATGGTTCTGCTAGAGCTTCTGATTTTGATCCAAAAGATTTAGCTGAAATTGGTTTAAATTCTAATGCTCAACCACGTGAAGAGCGCGTTAAGATGACTAAACTTCGCCAAACTATTGCTAAGCGTTTGAAAGAGTCGCAAAATACTGCGGCGATGTTAACTACTTTTAATGAGGTTGATATGACTAACATCATGGCACTTCGTTCAAAGCATCAAGATAACTTCGTTAAAGCAAATGGTGTTAAGCTTGGCTTTATGAGTTTATTCACAAAAGCTGCGGTTCAGGCACTTAAAGAGCTTCCTGCTGTAAATGCGGAAATTGATGGAACTGATTTGGTTTACAAAAATCATTATGACATTGGTATTGCTGTTGGTACAGAGCAGGGCCTAGTAGTTCCTGTTATTCGTGACTGTGACATTTTAAGCTTCGCTGACATTGAAAAAGAAATTGCTAACAAAGCTAAGGCTGCTCGTGATGGTAAGCTTTCAATGGCTGATTTAACAGGCGGAACATTCACTATCACTAATGGCGGTATTTACGGTTCTATGCTTTCAACTCCAATCATTAATCCACCACAGTCTGGAATTTTAGGGCTTCACAACATTGTTAAGCGTGCTGTTGTCATGCCTGATGGTTCGATCCAAGCTAGAAATATGATGTATTTAGCGCTTTCTTATGACCATAGAATTATTGATGGTAGAGAGGCAGTTACATTTTTAGTGAGAATAAAAGAGTTGATTGAAGATCCTACAAGAATTACATTCGGTGTATAACTTCTAACAAAATTTGAGGACAGCTATGAAGTACGAATCTGGATGTATATCACTTACTAAATTCTCGCTTTATAACATCCTCTTTTTTTGGATTGCTTTACTAGTGGTTATGTATGTTGCATATCCCAGTTTTTACAATAATGATGTAAAACTTGATGGTGCGGGCAATTTCTTCTCGTCAAAAATTAACTCTTCAAGTGAAAATGTTAGTGACGCAATGCTTATATATGAAGATATTTCATATAATCTCGCTAAAGTATTTAGTTATGTAACTGAATTTCCAAAAGCATTTTTTACTGATGAGGGAACTAATAATATCCTTTTAAATATCTATTCCCTTAGTATCCCTTATCTATTAACCTTCCTTCTTTTTATAGTTTTACTTGATAGCCTATCACCCGAAAGGCTTTTGATAGGAAGTATTGTAGCTTCCAGCATTTTAAGTTTTACAATCTTTCTTACCGTATCCTCAAATAATATTGCTGATGACCCATCTATGTCTGTGCATATAAGTCAAATAATATCCTATGCGTTCATAAATATGATGGCATTCATTATTCTATACTTCACTATAGTGAAAATTTTCGAGAAGGATGATAATCCTAATTCTTAAGGATATTTAAGTTTTTCCATTTGTCTTATACGAAAAATTATCTATAAAGTTAGCTTCGAATGTGAGCGCGCAGCTCATAATAATAA
>CAYGRX010000116.1:0-412 GCA_964352365.1 uncultured Rickettsiales bacterium | reverse complement strand
ATGAAGCTCACACAAACTTTAATCGGAGTAGATATGTCTGAAAGTTCTTTTGATTTAGTAGTTATTGGTGGTGGCCCCGCTGGTTATGTTGGCGCAATTAGAGCCGCACAATTAGGTATGAAAGTTGCCTGCATTGAAAAACGCTCTACGCTTGGTGGAACTTGCCTAAATGTTGGTTGTATACCTTCGAAAGCACTTTTACACTCATCTGAAATTTTTGAAACTGCTAAAGAGCATGGAAAAGACCATGGTATAAAATCAAAATCTATCGAATTGGACCTAAAATCTTTATTAGCAAGAAAGGATGGTGTAGTTAAGGAACTTACTGGTGGTATTGATTATCTATTTAAAAAGAATAAAATCACTCGTTTTGAAGGCCATGGTATAGTTATCAGTAAAGGTGAGGTTGCAG
>CAYGRX010000115.1:0-6143 GCA_964352365.1 uncultured Rickettsiales bacterium | reverse complement strand
CTGCGATCAGTCGGTTTATTTTTTGGATAGTTTTTCATTTATTTTAAAAATATTATAAAGGTTTATTGACAGGTAAATCCTAATAAATTAAAAAGCAACTCAAATTGCGATATTGAATGTTACTAAAATTAATATTGCATCTATGGAAGGGTGGCCGAGTGGTTAAAGGCGGCAGACTGTAAATCTGCTCACGTGAGTGTACATAGGTTCGAATCCTATCCCTTCCACCACTAAAATAATAAGCCCGCTTTTAGCGGGTTTTTTATTTTGTGTATTGTAGGTTTTAGGTGAGTATCTATTGGTTCGACAAAAAGCTATTGGGGCAATAGCTTGGAAGAAGGCAAAAGCTCAATAGGCTACCTTTCGTTGTTTCTTATCTCTATGTAATTGACGGGCCGTCTTTTTACCAGCTTGGTATAATTGTTAAGGGTAACTTTATCTTTAATTTTTTCTTCAATTCTAGCTTTTAGCTCGCAAATAATGTCATGTATATTAGTTTTGATTAATTCAGGTGAAATTGGCTTTTTGCCCATGGATAAGTCAATAGCAGCTTTTATATCCTTATTGCTATGATGAAGTAAAGCGGCGCTTATATAGGGTGTATCTTCAAGCTTTATATCTCTAATGTAATTTCCAGTATGCTTTTTAATTCTTTCATCGGCTATTAGAGCTAATGAGCATGCTAAAAGTAAGCTTTGTGTGCTCAATGCGAATTCCATGGCATCGGGCTTTTCTTTGAAGGTGTAATTGGAAAATTTTACGTTATCATCAGAAAAGCTTGTTTTGAAATATAAGTTCGCGAAACTTTGGCCGTCACTATTAATGAAGTTTTTCCATAATTGCTCAGATTTGGAAAGGGCTTTTTCTGGTGAGAGATCTGGGGTTTTAGAATTATCCAACTTGGCAGCATAATGCTGTATGAATGAGTTGCCTAATAATAATTGCTCCACTGTTCTTGCCTTAACTTCTCCAGCGGGTGATTGTTCTGTAAGTGATATAAAATGAGTTATGCTATGAATGATATCAGGAATTTTTAGTTTCGAAAGGTCAATTCCAGTATTACTTTTATATAACTTTTCCTTGGCAGAAATGGCATATAATATAATTGAGGGAATTATGTCAGTTGTGGAAGGGAATTCTTTTTGGCAAAATTCACTATTGCTATTTATATAGGGTGTAAGCTCAAATATATCTTTGTTTCCACGTGATCTAAGCAGCTTGTCACAGCTTTCTGCAGTTGAGCCATCTCCAAGTGTTGATATGTCATAATGTTTAAGGCAGTGTCTAAAGACTTTCTCGTCAAATTTATTCAAGAACTTTGTCATTATATTCCTGTGATATATCTTGGGATTAATTTTTTAAATCAGTCTGTTTTTATCAGGATTTACTGCTTGTGTAGGCTCCCTGTTCGGTGATGTTAGTGGTGAGGGTTTTTTTCTTACAACTATATCTTTAAGTTGCTCTCTAAAATTAGTGACTTCTTTATTAAGCAATCTTGGGTAATCACGTATATACCTAATGTTACCTTGGCTAAGTTCTAGTGCTGCTGCAATATCCTTATCTGGTAATTTTACTATTTCACTTGGTAGGGTATGAATTTCTCTTAATGGCACTTCATTTATATAGCGTCCTGTCATCAATTTTTGGCGTTCCCTGCACATTCTACCCATTGCAAAGCTTGCAACAACTAGTCTATAATCTACAGATGCATCCATTGGCTCGCTTTTATTTGAAATGAATAAATCTGGTAAGTTAGTACCTTCATTATAGTTACCTACTCCTTTTTCAGGGGTGTTTGTATCTTGGTAGAAATCGAATTGTCCTTTTGCCCTTGTTAGAAAGTCTTTTATATTAATAGGGGTATAATCTGTGTTTGCTTTGCTTTTAGGAATGCCAAGTTCATTTAATGCTTTCTTCATATAAAAGTCTATGAAATTCTTCCCAAGAAACCCTTGTTCTGATGCTGGTACTAATGCTACTTCCGCAAGTGGATGTTGGCCAGACCTACCAGCTAAATGACCGCAAACCCCATGAAGAATACCAATCGTATTATGCTTAAATAAATCAAATTTAAACACCGTATTATACAATACATCAATTTTCCCAAGTTCAACTTGTACTATTGAATGCATAAAATCCCTTACGTTATTAAGCATTTTTGTCTCTGCTAAATTAGAGTTAACATTTAAGTAATCAATAAACTTGTAAAATTGCGCACTTCCAAGTCCTTTCATTTGCTCATTGGCTTCCGCAAAGGTTCTTGTTCCAGAGATTGAATCTTGTGTGTACTCAACGGAGAAATTAAATAAATCTTTTTGATGTTGGGGTATGTCCATAAAAATACCATAAAAATTACATATAATTAAAATATCACACAAAAGTTAACAAAACATTAATATCAAAAAAAAATAAAAAAGGGCTTGCCAAGGGATAAATAACTCGATATAAGGGCGCTCCCGAATGTTGGGAATTATAAAAATTGTTGTTTAAAAGATATGTACGGACAAAAAATCAGAATAAAGCTGAAGGCATTTGATCATAGACTTATAGATCAATCTTCAAGAAATATTGTTGAAACAGTTAGAAGGACTGGTTCTGTTTCTCGTGGTCCAATACCACTTCCAGTAAAAAGAGAGTCATTCACTGTTAACAGAAGTCCACATGTTGACAAAAAATCTAGAGAGCAGTTCGAAATTAGAACTCACGCTCGTTTAATTGATATCGTTGATACAAACCCACAAACACTTGATGCGTTAGGTAAGCTTGACTTGCCAGCTGGTGTTGAAGTGTTTGTTGAAGTTAAAGAGGAGGCTGCGTAGGGTTATGCGTACTGGTTTACTTGCTACAAAATTAGGTATGACTAGAATCTTCGGTGAAGACGGTTCTCACATTCCTGTAACTATTCTTAAGGCTGAAGGTAACCAAGTTGTTACTGTTAAGACTCAAGAGAAAGATGGTTATAATGCTATACAGTTAGGTTTCGGCGCTAAAAAAGCAAAGAATGTAACTAAGCCACTTAAAGGTTTTTACGCTAAAAAGAAAATTGAAGCTAAAAAATCACTTAAAGAGTTTAGGGTTTCTGCTGATGCTCTATTAAATGAAGGTGATACAATTTCAGTTGAGCATTTCGTTGCTGGTCAAAAAGTTGATGTTGCATCAACTTCAATTGGTAAAGGTTTTGCTGGTGCTATGAAACGTCATAACTTTGCTGGTATGGAAGCGACACACGGTGTATCTATCTCGCATAGGGCTCATGGTTCAACAGGTCACTGTCAAGAGCCGGGTAGGGTCTTTAAAGGTAAGAAGATGGCTGGGCAAATGGGTAACAAAAGAGTTACTAAGCAAAACCTAGTTGTTGTTCATGTTGATGTTGAGCATGGTATTATAGCTGTTAAAGGTGCTGTACCTGGTGGAGATGGAAATCTTATTGAGTTAACTGATGCTGTTAAGGCGAAGCCTTTTGAGGGATTGCCGTTTCCAGCTAAATTAGTTGAGTCTAATAAGTCTGCAAAAAAAGAAGAAGTAAAAGTTGAAGCTGATACTCCTGCTGCAGAGGAAAATAATAACGAAGCTAACAAATAGCGGATAATTGAAAGATGAAAGTAGAAGTAGTTACATTAGAAAATAAAAAGTCTGGCGACGTTACATTGTCAACGGATTTATTTGGTCTTCCTTTGAGAAATGATATTCTTCATGCTATGGTTAATTACCAGTTGGCAAAAAGAAGAGCTGGTACTCAAAGTGTAAAAACTAGAAGTGAGGTTCACGGCACAACTAAAAAGCCTTTCCGTCAAA
Organism: uncultured Rickettsiales bacterium; assembly: GCA_964352365.1. Lineage (GTDB taxonomy): Bacteria > Pseudomonadota > Alphaproteobacteria > Rickettsiales > UBA8987 > CAYGRX01. The sequence goes on along the minus strand of CAYGRX010000115.1, from coordinate 2,348 downwards.
AAGGTACTGGTAATGCTCGTCAAGGTTCATTAAAAGGTCCTCATCAACGCGGTGGTGGTGTTGCAAATGCATTTAAGCCACGTGATTATGAGTATAAGTTAAACAAAAAGTTTAAAATTAAAGCTCTTAAAACCGCTTTATCGCTTAAAGCAAGTGAAGGTAATGTTGCTGTCGTTGATACTTTGGTGATGAAAGAAGCTAAAACTAAAGTTTTAACTTTGAAGTTGAGAGATTTGGGTTTTGAAAATGCTCTTATTGTTCGTGGTTCGAATGATAAAGATGAGTTTTTTAAAGCGAGTAGGGGTGTTAAGCTAGTTGATGTTATAGCTCAAATTGGTCTTAATGTTTATGATATTCTTCAGCATGAAAAGTTAGTGTTTACTAAGCACGCGCTTGAAGATTTAGAAAAAAGATTAGCTGCCTAAATATAGGTTTAAGGAATAGGTTTTTGAAATGGTAAAAAATTATAAAAGTTACGATATATTGAAGTCACCAGTTATAACTGAAAAGTCTACAACTCTTTCAGCTAATAATCAGGTTGTTTTCAAGGTTGCTACTGATGCAACTAAGCCTTTGATTAAGGCTGCTATCGAAGATATTTTTAATGTTAAAGTTAACGCAGTTAACGTAATTAATATTAAGGGTAAAACTAAAAGATTCCGTGGCCATGTTGGTAAAAGAAGTGACTATAAAAAAGCTGTAGTTACATTGGCTGAAGGTAATGCAATTGATATAAGTGCGGGAGTTAAGTAATGGCTTTAAAATTTTACAAACCAACAACACCTTCTCAAAGAGGTTTAGTTTTAATTGAAAGGTCTGACCTGTATAAAGGTAAGCCTGTAAAGAAACTTACTGTTGGTAAAACTAAAACTGGTGGTAGAGATAGTTCTGGTCATATTACTTGTCGTCACCGTGGTGGCGGTCATAAGCAAAAACTTAGAATCATTGATTTTAAGCGTAGAAGATTTGATGATGTCGCTGTTGTTGAGCGTATTGAATACGATCCGAATAGAACTGCGCATATCGCACTAATTAAATATGAAGATGGTGAGCAAAACTATATAATAGCACCTCAAAGAGTTGCTGTTGGTGATAAAGTTGTTTCAGGTAATAATGTTGATATTAAGCCTGGTAACGCTATGCCATTGAAAAATATACCAGTTGGTACAATTGTGCATAATGTTGAGATGAAGCCTGGTAAAGGAGCTCAACTTGCAAGGTCTGCTGGTGGTTATGTTCAAATAACTGGTAAAGATTCAGGTTATGCTTTATTGAAGCTTAAATCTGGTGAAATCAGAAAAATCCCTGCTGAATGCATGGCTACAATTGGTGCTGTTTCAAATCCAGATCATCAAAACCAGTCATTCGGAAAAGCTGGTCGTACGCGTTGGAAGGGTGTTCGCCCAACTGTTCGTGGTGTTGCGATGAATCCAGTTGATCATCCTCATGGTGGTGGTGAAGGTAAAACTTCAGGTGGTAGACATCCTGTGTCTCCTACTGGTAAGCCAGCTAAAGGTGGTAAGACTAGAAGCAAGAAAAAAGCTTCTAATAAATTTATTGTTAAGAAGAGAAAATAATTAGGTAATAATTATGGCTAGAAGTAGTTGGAAAGGTCCATACGTTGAGAAAGGTTTGATTAGAAAAATTATAGCTAATCAAGGTTCTCATAGGCAGATTAACACTTGGTCGAGAAGATCTACAATTCTTCCTGATTTTGTTGGTATGACTATTGGTGTATATAATGGTAAAACATTTGTTCCTGTTAATATTCAGGAAGATATGGTTGGTCTTAAGTTGGGTGCATTTTCTCCAACTAGAACTTACCATGGTCACGGCGCAGATAAAAAGGCCAAAAGATAGTAATAGGATAATATTGGTATAGTTATGAGTAAGGCAAAATTAAAAAAGCAAATCGCTGACAATCAAGCTCAAGCGACTTTGAGGTCTCTTAGATGTAGCCCTCAGAAAGTTGGTCTTGTGGCTGGTTTAATTAGAGGTTTGCCAGTAGAGCAGGCAGTAAAGCAACTTAGTTTCTCTAGAAAAGCAGTTTCTAAAGATATCCAGAAGCTTCTTCAGTCAGCTATTGCTAATGCGGAAAACAACCACAACCTTGATATTGATAGATTATTCGTAAAAGAGGTTAACGTTGGTAGAGGTATTGTTATGAAAAGGTTTCAAGCTAGAGCTCGAGGTAGAGCTTTTAAAATTCAGAAGCCATTTTCAAACGTTTCATTAACACTTGAAGAAAAGTCGGAGTAGATTAGATGGGTCAGAAAGTAAATCCAATAGGTTTTCGTATTGGGGTAAATCGTACTTGGGATTCAAGATGGTTTGCCAACAAAGAAGAC
>CAYGRX010000114.1:3864-6168 GCA_964352365.1 uncultured Rickettsiales bacterium | reverse complement strand
GTTAGATATAAAGCCGTGCCAATTCTTCTTGAGGAATCTAAGATTTATGTTGCAATAACGGATGTCTATAACGTTTTGGCGCTTGATAGAATTAAACGTTATTTTCCCAAGAGATTTGAGATTGTTCCAATTCATGCAAGCGAGAAAGATCTTAACGAGTTGATCAATAACTATTACGATTATGAGCTTTCAATAGATGGTATTTTGCGGGAGGTGGAAAGCCTAAGTAATGAGGATGCGAAAGTCCTTGTTCAAAACGCTAATCAGCAAGATGGCTATATTAACCCTACGGTAAGGTTGATTGATGCTTTATTGGTTGATGGAATTCAAAGGGGTGCGTCGGATTTGCATTTTGAGCCTGAGGGGCAATTTATTAGGTTGAGATACCGTATTGATGGTAGGCTTAGGTTGATAAGGTCTTTTCATAAAGACTATTGGCCAGCAATTGTGGTTCGTATTAAAATTATGTCAGAAATGAACATAACGGAAACAAGAAACCCGCAAGATGGCCGTATAACTATGAATGTTATGGGGAGGGAAGTTTCTTTTCGTGTTGCGACTCAGCCAACAATTCATGGCGAAAATATTGTACTGCGTATTTTGGATAAGCAAAAAGCATTGTTACCTATGGATCAGCTTGGTTTTACCCCAGTAAATATTGAGCTGTTGAATAAAGCTCTAAAAAGACCAGAGGGCATTATAATCGTTACTGGGCCAACGGGCTCAGGTAAATCAACCACTTTATACTCAATTCTTAGTTTTATAAATAAGATGGAAGTTAACATAATGACATTGGAAGACCCCGTGGAATATTCACTTCCTATAATTAGGCAGTCAAATATTAGGGCAAATTCAGGTATGGACTTTGCTAGTGGTGTAAAATCTCTTTTAAGGCAAGATCCTGATATTATATTTGTTGGTGAGGTGAGGGACGAAAGTACCGCGACAATGGCGGTTAGGGCTGCGATGACTGGTCACCAAGTTTACACCTCATTGCATACAAATGATGCAGTTGGTGCAATTCCAAGGCTTATGGATATTGGTGTAACGAATAGAATTTTAACGGGTAACATAATTGCAATTGTGGCTCAAAGGCTTTGTAGAAGGTTGTGTAGTTGCAAAACTTTAAGGACTGCTACTGAACTTGAATGTAGAATTATGAGCACGACTCCTGAGGAGGCTCCAGACCTATATGAAGCTACGGGATGTGAAAAATGTGACTATACTGGCTATAAAGGAAGGCTTGCAATATCGGAAATATTGTTAATTAATGATGAAATAGATAATCTTATATATAAAGATGCTAGTAAAGGTGAGTTGTATGCGGCCGCTGAAAGGTCGGAATTTGTTCCAATGTCGTTAGATGGCGTTGCAAAAGTTAAGGCTGGTATAACGGATATGCAAGAGTTAATAAGAACAATTGATATGACAAAATTATTTTAGGATTGATATTTTATGTCGCTTTATAATTATCATGCCGTAGATGGCGAAGGGAAAGAGATTAGGGGTAAGATGACTGCCTCAAACCCGCTGGAGCTTGAGCAGAAAATAAAAGATATAGGTTGCGAATTAATAGATTACACCGCCAAAGACAATGCTAAAGGTAGGGGGGGGAAAATTAAGCCTAAGGACATGATAATGTTCTGTATTCATGTTGAGGAGCTAGATAGGGCAGGTGTGCCAATTTTAGATTCATTAATAGATATTAGGGATTCTGCTGAGAATGATAAAATGAGAGACTTGGTGTCAGATTTGGTTCAATATATTCAATCTGGTGATAAAATTTCTTCAGCCTTGAAAAAAAGACCGGATGTTTTCGATGAACTTTTTGTGGGTTTAATTGCCGCGGGTGAAGATACTGGGGATTTGGGTAACGCTTTTGGGCATTTATCAAGTCATATTAAGTGGAATAACGAATTTAAAAGAAAAATTAAAAAAGCGATTACATATCCAATTGTCCTAATTGTTGTTATGACAATTGTTGTTATGCTTATGATGTTATTTGTTGTGCCACAATTAGTGGACTTCCTTCAAAAGCAAGGATTTGAGCTTCCAATACATACAAGGGCTTTGATAGCAACTGCGGCATTCTTTGAGCATTATTGGTGGGCAGTTGTATTTGGTGTGCCTATGATGGCTGCAACTTTCATTTTTTCATATAAGAAATTTGAAGGGTTTAGATATAAGGTGGATGCTTTCTTGTTGCGTGTTCCGGGGGTGGGGCCAGTTATTCTTAAGATTAACCTAGCTAGGTTTGTTAAGTTCTTTTCTATTACATTTAATAGTGGTTTAGGTGTTCTAGAT
>CAYGRX010000114.1:0-3854 GCA_964352365.1 uncultured Rickettsiales bacterium | reverse complement strand
GTTCTAGATGCATTAAAAATATCTGAAAATGTTGTAACTAATAGGGTTTTGAAGGAATCTGTTGCTGTAGTTTCTAGAAGCATTTCGGATGGTACGGCTTTAACGGATGCAATAGCTGAAACAGGTGAGTTTCCTAGTTTGGTTGTTAGAATGTTCAAAGTTGGTGAAGAAAGTGGTAATATGGAAAGGTCACTTGGTAACGTAAACTTCTTCTATGAAAGGGAGATAGATGACTCTGTTGAGGCTATGGTGGGCATGATCCAGCCAACATTATTGGCAGTTATGGGTGGTACATTAATGTGGATTATTGCAGCTGTATTTGGTCCAGTTTATGGAAGCTTTAGTGAAATGCAGTTTTAAAAATATTTAAATTATATAGTTAATGTTGAAGCGCGGCAAAAAGGGGCAAATAGTAATATCACTCGGTGATGATGGGGCCATTGCGACATGCTTTGAGAATGGCTTATTAGTTAAGAGATATTTTGCATCTGGTCCATATGCTAATGAGTTTACGGATTTAGTTAAGCAATATCCCAACTATCCAGTATATCTTATTTTAGATACTATTGACCAAAACTATGTTTTCTCAACATTTCCAGCATTAAGATCTAGTAACTTAATGAAAATGGTGAATCGTAAAATCGCCAATGAATTTGACCCTAACGATATTAATGCCTTTCTTCCACTGGGCAAGGACGAGTCATCGGTTAGGAAGGATTTAAAATATGTATTTGTAACTATCAGGGATTCATCGCCGCTTACTGATTGGCTAGAGGTTTTTGAGGGTATAACAAATAGGTTTATGGGGATATATCTATTCCCGCTTGAAAGTTCAGACTATATCAAACAGCTTAAAAAGAATTTTCCTCGAAATATGGGCGAGGGGCACAAATCTAAATGGCAAATACTAATATCACATAATAGAGTTGGTGGCTTTAGGCAGGTTGTATTTAGAGATGATAAAATAATTTTTACTAGAATATCGCAAGCTAGTAATATTCAAAGCCCAGATTCAGTAGGTCTTAATATAAGTCAGGAAGCAGCAAATACACTTGAATATATTCGAAGAATAGGATTTTCAGATTCAAGCTTACTTGTATATATTGTTGCCTCTAAAGAGTCTTTTCAATTCATTGAAATTCCTGGTGTGGAGCATGAGGATATGGCGATGTTAACGCCATTTGAAATATCAGAAAAACTTAGTTTAAAAGGTGCCTCGCAGGAAGGTGATAAGTTTGGTGATGTAATATTTGCTTCTAGCTTTTTGAAGGCCAAGCCAAGCTTAAAAGTCACGACAAAAAAGTTTAAGGAAATAGATAAATATATAATTATAGATAAAGCAGTTTCTATTACTTTAAAGTTCCTAGTCTATGTTTTGCCATTGCTAATATTATATTATTTATATTCAATCTATTCAATACGCTCAGATATATCTGGTGAAGAAGATAAGATTAAAAGCTATAAGTCTCAGCTATCAAAACTTAAAAACTTTGAAGATGATTATGGCATAAACCCCCAATATTTAGTTAATATTGTTGGTGCTGCAGAGAAGGCAAGCCATAATCATGGCTTTTTAAAAAGGATATTGCCAAGAGTTGGTAAGGCATTGGAAGGTAATGCAAAAATTTTAAATTATGATTATAAAGCTCTGCCTGATAACCAATTTTCAATAACTGTTAATACCGTTATTGAAACTGAGGAAATGTCTGATAATGCTGATTTAATTATAAAAGCTCAACAATACGTCCAGTCAGTTAAAAATGAGTTTGAAAAAGATTATGGGGAGATTAGTTTTTCAAACCTACCTACAGAAGATAATATTAAATTTGATAATGTAAATTTTGGAAAAGTTCCTGAAACTAAAATATCTTTTGTAATTAAGGGGGCTATTCAATAATGCAGATATCCACCGTTAAGAAAAATATAAAATCAACTTCTATTAAATATGGCTCAATTCTTGCAGTTATAGTTTTGATTTTGGCTGGCGGTTATTTTTATTCATCTTCCCTTGAAGAAGAATTGGATAGTATTAAAAGAAAGGTCTCTAGTATTAATTCTGAAATATCCAAAAAAAGAAATAAATACATGGATGCAGAAGATAATTTGGAAAAATTCTTAAAGCTTCCAGCGAGAAAAATGCCTACTGAAAGTGGTTATGAGAAAAGCTTTCACAGAATTAAAGAGATTATACCAGTTATAGAGGATCTTAAGGACTCATATAGTTTTAAAAAGCTAAACTTTACTCTAGGAAAAGTTGCTCCTGAAACAAATTTAAATACGGATGCGGTTGAAGCTTTTAAAGGTGATATCTCTATTGTTTTTGAGGGAGTTAGTGATGAGTATATATTGTCATTCACTGAGGATCTTAATAATACTTTACCTGGTTACCTTAACGTTGAGAGCTTAAATATTGTTAAGGCTAACGATATTACCAAGAAGAACGTAAGGGAGTTTTTCGTCAATAAGGCATTTCATTTTGTTAAGGGTGGTGTGACGATATCTTGGATAACTTATAAGAGAAAGGGACAGGAGTAAAATTGAGATTATTTAATCTACATACTATAATAATTATCGCATTATTGGCATTTTACCCGCTAAAGGTAAGTTCACAAGACCAGCCTATAATGGATGATGAGCTTTTGCCAGAGCAAGTTGAGGTTAAGCAGACAAAACCTATAGAGTATAAACCTTTTGATGGCATAAATCCAAGTACTTTGAACATCGGTTTTAAATCTTTAATATATGATGAAGACCAGCTGAATATTTTATATAAATCAATTGAGGCATTTAAGGTTCATTCAGCAATACCCGCTTATAATGATCCCAATAAGCCTGACATTAGTAAGTTAAGTAACAAAATTAGCTCCGATGAATTAACTGAAGTTGTTACGGCTAATCAAAACCAGAATCAACCAGTGGAATATATTGCTCCATCCTTTTTCCTTTCCAGTATATTATATGAAAAGCCTGATAGTTGGACTATTTGGTTGAATGATAAAAAAACTAGATTTGAAAACAAAGATACAGTTAAGGATGCTAATATACTCGCCGTTGCACCCAAAAATATAGCAATGCTGTGGGAAGGTTTAAACCTTCAGGATAAGTCTCCAAACTTCAAAGAGTATCTAGAGAAAATTAAACCATTTAAAGATGATTCAGGCAAATATAGCTGGGATTATAAATCAAAGTCTGGAGATGTATATGTTGATAGCTTTAAGGGCGGTGTTAAGTTTTTAATCCAACCGGGTCAAACTTTTTCACTTTATCATATGAGATCTTTTGAAGGTTATGTTAGTGATGTAACAGTAAAAAATGGAATAGTTGTTGCCATTACTGGTGATCAGCCTGAGTTAAAAAAATATAAAGGTAGCGTTAGGTCTGGAAAAGGTGATGAAAAACAGCAAAAATTAACTGAAGATGAAGGGATAGGGTTGGATTTATAAAATAAAACTAAACCTTTTCAATTTCATTTCCTCCCTTTGCGTCAATAAGCCCTCTGACTTTTTCAGCTACTTTTGCTATATCAGTAGGCTCAAAACTTCTAATTACAATTGATACGGCAAAGCCAGATTCATTTGTAAATGGGTAGCTTCCAATATCAACATTATTAAATTCATCTTGAATCTCTCCAAGCTCTTTTGCAATGTCTCCCTCTACTAAATTACATGTAACGGTATCGCTATGCATAACGCTACCACCCTCTAGATACTGCATAGCGGAGTCAAACATTACTCTCATTATTTTAGGTATTCCCGCTAATACAAAAACATTATCTTTTTTATATCCGGGTGCTGCTGTAAGAGGGTTATATATTAAATCTGCGCCTGCGGGTGGAGTAGCCATGCTAAGTCTGG
>CAYGRX010000113.1:0-6199 GCA_964352365.1 uncultured Rickettsiales bacterium | reverse complement strand
CTATTAACTCCTAATGGACGTGAGCAGAAAGACGTGGCCGTGCGAGACGGAAAAATTGTTGATATCGGAAGTTTTTCAAAAGAAGATGCTAAAGAAATAGTTGATGCAAAAAATCAGTTCGTACTTCCGGGTTTGGTAGACACGCAAGTACATTTTCGTGAGCCGGGCAATGAACATAAAGAAAATTTAGAAGCAGGTACAAAAGGCGCGGCACTTGGCGGTGTAACTGGTGTGTTTGAAATGCCAAATACTAAGCCTTCAACTACTACTCCAGAAGCATTGCAAGACAAGCTAGATAGAATGAAGGGCAGGGCGTGGACAAATTATGCATTCTATGTTGGTGGAACTCCTGAAAAGGGAAAAGACTGGCATATGCTTGAAGATCTACCGGGTTGTTGCGGAATTAAAATTTTCATGGGTGCTTCAACGGGTGACTTACTGGTCGCTGAAGATGAAGCGGTTGAACGCATTTTAAGTAAAACGAAACGTCGTGTTGCGGTTCATTCTGAAGATAACTTCCGCTTGGAAGAACGCTTCCATATCGCAGAAAAAGAAGGTCACCCGAGAGCACATGAAATTTGGAGAGATAAAGAGTCAGCTATCCGTTGCACAAAGCGTCTAATAAATATTGCTCGCAAAACAGGTGCTAAAGTGCATGTGCTTCACATTACAACCGCTGAAGAAATGGAGTTTCTTGCGACTTGCCGCGATGTCGCAACGGTTGAGGTTCTCCCGCAACATCTGACTTTGAGTAGTGAAGATTATGAAACCTTAGGAACTCGCATTCAAATGAATCCACCAATTCGTGATAAAGAAAATCAAAAAGGCCTATGGTCAGCGATTGACCGCGGAATTGTCGATGTTATAGCATCAGATCACGCGCCACATACCTTGGAAGAAAAAGCAAAGCCTTACCCGCAATCACCTTCAGGTATGCCGGGAGTACAAACAATAGTTCCAATTCTACTAAACCATGCAAATAATGGTAAAATTACTCTTGAACGTATTGTTGATATGATGTCTAGTTCGCTTGCTCGCATTTGGGGTGTTAAAAACAAGGGGCGTATTGCACTTGGTTACGATGCGGATTTTACTATTGTTGATATGGAAAAGCAGCACACATTCACTGATGCTGAAATGGCTAATGTGAGCGGATGGACACCATATGTAGGTAGAGTCAATAAAGGTATGCCAACGCACACAATAATTGCTGGTAATATCATCATGAAAAACGGTGAGCTTGATCAATCTAAACAAGGCCTACCAAAAGCCTTTGAGTTTGATGTTTGTAGTAGCTAATGTTCAAGGCGTTTAATTTTAAATTTTCTTTAATTATTCTAGTATTAGGGGTTTTGCCCTCATGTGCTGATAGGTATAAGTTGAACCTATCTAACAAACCTAAATTTGAAAATAAAAACTATATAATTTACTTTGGTGAAACTCCTAATTTTAAGGAGTTAACTTTGGGTGCATCAGTAATTGATGTTGGTATTAAAACTATCATAGGTGTTGGGGTTGCTGCTGTTGGTGCGCCAATTGCAAGTGCCTCGCAGATGGTTAATGCCATTGATACTGGATCGGCTGAAAATAATGGGGCAGTGTTCGCGGAAGATTATATCATCAAAGACCCAATTAATAATATTATAGAGAATCTCAAAGCTCCATTTTCGCAAACATTACAGCTTGAAAATTCAGCCTTTAAACCAAGAAAATCTAAAAAAATTATGAGCTATAATTATGTTGATAGCTTGAAATATGAGATAGATGAAAAGGTTGATTATATACTGTTTGCTAATACAAAATCATGGGGCATTAGCCATAACTTCAACCCTAAAAAATATACGATAGACTACTCCGCGCTTATCTCACTTTATGACCTTAAAGGCGATGACCCGAATAGATTTGTTGATTGCAATACATCCACAAAACAAAGCTATTCATACAAACAATTGCTAGAAGATGAGGCGCAAATAATAAACTCCCAAATTCCTATGTTAGCGCAAAAATGTGTGGATGACCTAATTAAAAAAATTAATATTTAGTTAATTTTTCTCTTGAGAGAGAGAGAGCTATTTCTGTTATAATTTTCACAATTCACTAGTTGAAAAAGATTGATAACGGCATTTTGTAAATTCATTTTGCCATATTCTTTAATCGCTTACAGGAAAATCTCCTTTGATTTATTTAAACTCCACCTTCCTAACGGTTGCGCGGATTTTGAATTATTGATGAGGAGTTTTGAGAGTAAGCTTGCAAAACCATAACAATGGAAAAGCAAATCACGGTAGACATCAGGGAGTTAACCGCCTTGGATTTTGTTCAAACCTTTCAATCCATGCGTAGCATGGGGCAAGGAGAGATTTACGAACAGGCACTGGTTGCCTTTAAGAGCCGCACTTCGCGGCACGAATTTTTGCCTCTTATTGCTGCGATTTCGTTACATGACCGTAAAAATGGCAACATTTTTGTAGGGGTAAAAAAAGACTCCATGTTCATGTGCGAATTATATCTGTTGGAAAAAAATCCGTACAATGTTCCTAAGGGGGCTTACCGACTTTATCACAAGCAGTTCAACGACCACAGCCACATTGATGGTGTGGTTATATTTAAGATGGTTAAAGCTCAAAAGTAAGCCATCTTAGTCTAAATAATTAAAAACGCAAGTTTTTGGGCTCTCTTTCCTTCGGGATTGAGAGCCTTTTTTGTTTAAAAGACGTAAGTGTGAGATTTTTCAACCAACTGAACTACAAAGGAAACTTCTTTTCCCTAACTTCGCTTGAATAGTTAGTGATAGACTCTTGAATAATTTCTCTTAATCCACCATAATCTTTTGCAAAGCTTGGAGCGAATTCTGTAATGCCAAGCATATCTTCGGTTACTAAAATTTGACCGTCGCAGTTAGTGCCTGCGCCAATTCCGATTACTGGAGTTTTTGCTTTTTTATGTATTGCAATTGCTGCTTTTTCGCTAACGCATTCCAAAACAAAACTGAACACGCCAGCTTCTTCAATAGCCTTTGCATCTGCAACAAGTTTTTTAACTTCTTCTGAGGTCTTTCCTTGTTTTTTATATCCACCATGAGTGTTAACGCTCTGTGGCTTCAAACCAATATGCCCCATTACAGGGATTCCACGTTCACTTAAATATTTAATAGTTTCCGCCATTTCAACGCCACCTTCAAGCTTAACTGCTTGCGCACCAGTCTTTTTTAGTAGCTTTGAACAATTATCAAAAGCTTGCTCTTTATCCTTTTGGTAATAGCCAAATGGAACATCGACTACAACAAGTGCAGATTTAGTTGCGTTCACAACCGCTTTGCCGTGATTCATCATCAATCTTAAATCAACGGGTATTGTTGTTTCATAGCCATATAGAACCATTCCTAGGGAGTCGCCAACTAGAATTATATCTGCATGCTCATCAATAATTTGAGCAATATTATAAGTGTATGCTGTAAGTGAAACAATAGGCGTTTTTTCTTGCTTGAGCTTTGCTATATCAAAAATAGTTTTTCTCATGCTAAGAACCTAAATTTTTATTAGAACCAAAAAGGAGAGTGGGGTGAGTTGATTAATTATAATCAATTAGGCGCCAAATATTATATCAGCGCCCTTTAGAAAGTTGAAACTATGCAGCTTCTTTATTTTCATTTGTAGCTGAAACTTTTGCAGCTTCTTGACCAGCAACAATTTTCTTTTTAAGCATAACTGCTTTTGGAGTCAATTTTGTGCTTGAAGTGTTAACTAAAAAGCTATCGATACCGCCATTATGGTCAATTGATCTAAGGGTGCTAACCGCAATTCTTAAAGAAACTTTTCCAATTACTTTACTGTGCAAAGTAACTTTTTGAAGGTTTACTTTAAAAGCTCTTCTAGTTTTTCTTTGAGAATGGGAAACGTTATTCCCAACTTGTAAGCCTTTATTTGTTAAATCGCATCTTGCTGCCATTTTTTTACCTATAACGTTAAATTTTGAGCGCCAAAAATATATGTTATCGGTCCTATGTCAAGAGAAAAATGGCTAAATTTGTTGGTTTTAAGAACTGGTGCATATAATTTTATTTTGCATCTACACCAATAGCCTCTGAGATATTTTTATATTTATCTTTTTTAAGTAGCTTTACTAAGCCTTTATTGATTTCATTTACCATGCCAAAACCGTTGTAAATAAAGCCTGTGTATGCTTGAACTAGGCTTGCCCCATTCCTAATCTTTTTGTAGGCATCTTCTGCATTTGATATCCCTCCGACGCCAATCAGTGGAATTTTACCTTTTGTGTAAATATAAAATTTTTTGAGTGTTTCTGTAGATATATCAAAAATTGGCTTTCCACTCAACCCACCTTCTGGTTTTTTTTCCGCGAAACCCTCATCGTTAAACATATCAGCAGTTACACTAGTATTACTAACGATAACTCCGTCAATTTTATGCTTTAGAACAATTTCAGCTATATTTTGCAAGGTTTCATTATTTTCATCAGGTGATATTTTAACTAATATAGGAACTTTTATTTTATATTTTTTTGAGAGTAATTTCTTTTCATTTACGACATCAAATATCAATGCATCAAAATGCTCTTTGCTTTGAAGCTCCCTTAAACCTGGTGTGTTAGGAGAGGAAATATTTACTGTTATATAATCACATAAATTATAAATTTGTTTTATTGCTGTTAAATAATCAGATGAATCATTCGGAGAATTTTTGTTTTTTCCAACATTGGCACCTACAATCATACTTTTTTGTGTTGTGCTATCATACTTCCATTGGCGGAGTTTCTGAGAAAAAATTTCAATGCCCTTGTTGTTAAAGCCAAGTCTATTCACAACAGCTTCATGATCAGTTATTCGAAAAATTCGAGGTTTTGGGTTTCCATCTTGAGGAACAGGGGTGGAAGTTCCCACTTCTACAAAACCAAAATTTTGATCTTTTAGTCCATAAATACAATCTGCATTTTTATCGAATCCAGCAGCAAGTCCGACTGGATTTTTAAAGTTTAACCCAAACACATTGGTTTTTAGAAATTTACTATTGTAAATATCTTGTGATGGAACCATATTGTTTTTTAATGCCCAGATAGTCAAATTATGTGCTGTCTCTGGTGAAAGTTTCATCAGAAAAGGTTTAGCTATTTTATATATATCAACCATGAATCAAAGCAGTTCACATAGTAAAATTAACAAAGGTAAAATTCAACAAGCGATTGACGCTCTAAAACAAGGAGGGTTAGTCCTTATTCCTACTGAAACAGTATACGGAATTGCGGTTGATGCAACAAATAAAAATGCAATTGAAAAAATTTATCAGGTTAAAAAAAGACTGCATGATAAACCCTTGCAAATTATGTGTTCATCTTTTTTAAAAGCTCAAGAGATAGCGTATTTTGATGGTTTCTCTGCAAAGCTATGCGAGGAAAATTGGCCAGGTTCACTTACTGCTATAGTTAAAATGAACCCTAATGCAAAAATTGCAGATAACTTTAATATTATTGATGACTCAATTGGTATTAGAATTCCAGATTATGAACTTACGCTTGAGCTTCTAGAAAATTGCGGTTTTCCACTTGCTGTATCAAGTGCCAATATTTCTAATAATTCGGCGGTTGCGAAAATTGATGAAGTGTCACAAGATATAATTTTAGAAATGGATTATATTTTAGAAAATTTTGAAGTAGATAAAAGATCAAGTGGAATAGCTTCAACGGTTGTGGATTTTAGAGTTTTACCACCAAAAGTTTTGCGCCAAGGCGGTCTATTTTTTGATTTTTAAATCTTTATTAACTATCGGTTTAAGTTGTCGCTAGCCAGTAATGGGCCCAATGGCTGACCACCTAAAATATGAACATGAAAATGAAAAACAGTTTGGTGAGCATCACTACCATGGTTGTAAATAACCCTGTATCCATTTTCGGTTAACTCCAGTTTATCTGCAACTTTTTTTACTGATTTAAAAAAGTTAGTAACAAAACTATTATCTGCTTTTTCTACAAAATCATCAAAGGACACAAATTGTCCTTTGGGTATCACCAAATAATGAAATTTTGCTGCAGGAGAAATATCTGAAAATGAAATACAAAATTCGTCTTCGTATAATTTATCCGTAGGTATTTCGCCTCTAATAATTTTTGCAAAAATATTATTTTTGTCGTACTGACTACTCATATTCTAATTGTGAAATAATTAAATTATTGGCTAATAATATGG
>CAYGRX010000112.1:0-6268 GCA_964352365.1 uncultured Rickettsiales bacterium | reverse complement strand
ATAGAACTCAGGAAGTGGCTGGGGGTATGTATAGTTTTGCTTTTTTTAATTTAATAGAATATTTAATTTAATTTAATCTGGTAACACAAAGACTGAAATAGCGAACGTAAAAATAACAATATCTGAAAACGAAATTATATTCACAAAATAATAGCAAACATTGTTTGTAATTATATCGTTCAAATACTATATATATAACATAATTAAAAAAGTAGTTTTGATGGGAAATATTGGAAAGAATATTCTAACTTGGATAGTTGTTATAATAGCAATTGGCTTAATATATGAAGTTACAGGTAAACAGACTGAAAATACAGGAATGGCCTTCTCCGACTTTTTAAACAGCGTTGACCAAGGCGGAGTCTCCTCTGTAAAGATTCAGCAAAATAACATTAGTGGCGTTTTGTCTGACGGCACTATATTTAAAACCTATAGCCCTAATTACCCTAACTTAGTGGATAGGTTAAATAATGCCGGCGTAAAAATTGATGCTCAGCCAGTTGAATCCGATAGCTTCCTAATGAGCTTATTAGCTAGTGCCTTCCCAATTTTATTGCTAGTTGGATTATGGTTTTTAATGATGAAACAAATGGGCGGCGGTAAAGGCGGTGGCGGTGCCTTTGGGTTTGGAAAATCAAAAGCAAGAATGCTCACAGAAAAAGATGGTGTAGTTAAATTTAAAGATGTTGCTGGAATTGATGAAGCAAAAGATGAAGTGGAAGAAATTGTAGATTTCTTAAAAGACCCTTCTAAATTTACAGAATTAGGCGGAAAAATACCAAAAGGAGTTTTACTTTCAGGAAGCCCAGGAACAGGAAAAACTCTACTTGCTAGAGCAATAGCAGGAGAAGCAGGAGTTCCATTTTTCACAATTTCAGGCTCTGACTTTGTCGAAATGTTTGTTGGCGTTGGAGCAAGCCGCGTTAGAGATATGTTTGAACAAGCGCGTAAAAATGCCCCTTGCATCGTATTCATAGATGAAATTGACGCTGTTGGACGTCACAGAGGCGCGGGTCATGGTGGCGGAAATGATGAAAGAGAACAAACCTTAAACCAAATGCTTGTTGAAATGGACGGATTTTCTCCACATGAAGGAATTATTGTTATTGCAGCAACTAATAGACCTGATGTTCTAGACCCTGCCCTACTAAGACCAGGTAGGTTTGATAGACAGGTTGTAGTACCATTACCTGATGTTAATGGACGTGAAAAAATATTGAATATCCACCTGAGAAAAATCCCAACTGCACCAGATGTTGATACTAGTGTTATTGCTCGTGGCACACCAGGTTTTAGTGGAGCTGACCTTGCAAATTTATGTAATGAGGCCGCACTACTTGCAGCTCGCCAAGATAAAAAACTTATCACCATGCGTGAAATGGAATACGCAAAAGATAAAGTTATGATGGGAGCAGAAAGAAAATCCATGGTGATGGATGAAGATGAAAAAGAATTAACTGCATACCACGAAGCTGGCCATGCAATTGTTGGATATTATTCACCTGCTTGTGACCCAATTCACAAAGCAACCATAATACCACGCGGCAGGGCTTTAGGGATGGTTATGAGACTACCTGAAAAAGATAGATATTCCATCACTCGAGAAAAAATGACAAGTGATATGGCAATGGGAATGGGTGGACGTGTTGCCGAAGAATTAATTTTTGGTCATGAAAAAGTTACTAGCGGAGCTTCCTCTGACATTCAATATGTGACAAAAATGGCGAGAAACATGGTTAAACATTGGGGAATGAGTGAAGTGGTTGGCACTGTTTTCCATGGTAAAGATCAAGAAAACCAAGGTATTTTCGGAGCAGCTGCAGCCGAAGTTAGTGAAGAGACTCTAAAAACAATTGATGATGAGGTTAGAAAACTTGTTAATGATGCTAATACATCTGCTACTGTTATTTTAAAGAAGCATGATAAAAAACTTCACAAACTTGCAAAAGCATTAATTGAGTACGAAACCCTCAGCGGTGAAGAAATTGAAAATATTTTAAAAGGCAAAAAGCTTAAACGCGAAAACACAGGCAAAAATGACGATAAGAGTGGCGGAGGTAAAAAATCTAGCTTTGGATTTAATATTGCAAAACCAAAAATCCCTACGAGTAAAAAGCCTAAAAACTTACCTGATGGTGAACCAGCTGGAGCCTAAAGAAGGGCAATAATTTTTAATGCGGTTGTGGCGGAATTGGTATACGCGCATCGTTGAGGTCGATGTGGAGCAATCCATGGAGGTTCAAGTCCTCTCAACCGCACCATTACACTATATGATAGTCATGAAGTATAAAGCTAGATGAACTAACAGGCAAGGTAATCAGATTAAAAATTATCTTCAATAGATTTTCTAGTGATAGATTTTCTACACTCCAGAAAACCGTCAAAACCATCTGATTCATCTCTAGTAATTCTTGTAGCAAAGAATATTGGGTTTTGGCCTCTTAATATATACCCAACCCACCAGCCTATATGTTTACCGTCTTTTCGCGTCCAACCAGTTTTTGAGAATAGCTCCCCTAAAGAATCATCTTCATACTTCATCATTTGCTTAACATGATTCATGGAATCTTTAGAGAATGGCAAAGAATTATTATATAAATTCACTAACATAGAAATTTGCTCTTTTGGAGTAACCTCAAAATCCCCATACACCCAAAAATTACCATCTTTACTGTTGTAAATTTTACCATTACCATAACCTGCCCAACTCAAATATCTTCTATAGACATTATCATCCAGTCTATTTCTTATTGCCTCATAAACCCACACAGTGGAGTTTTTAAAAGCTTCCTCAAAACTTGTATCTTTGTTCCATTGAGGAAATTCCCTATCTACTTTATCCCATATAAAAACTTCAGATTTTTTCACTGTACCTGAATCCAAACCGATTAATGAGTTAATAATTTTAAAAGTTGAAGCAGGAAGAGTTCCATAATTAGCAAGATTTTCATCTGTACTAATCCACTTATCACCCGCCAAATCATAAAGCAGAGTTACGCCTTCAGATTTACAATCAAATAACATGTTATTATAGCTACTATCAGCTAGGGCATCATGGTTAAGGCTAATTACAAGCAAAAATAAGAATAAAAATATCTTCATATAAACCAATTATTTCCATAAATAATACTATAGGCTACTAAACAAAAAATCAATTTTGAAAGATTTTAGTATTTAAAAAACAAGGATTTTTTCTTTGAAATCGATTCGAATAACGTTTAGTGTCTGTAAGCATTATTAAAAAAACTATTTGTACTTAACTACAAAGTTAATTAAAAAGAATTCCAATTAAATATATTAAATAATTTATGTCAAAGAAACAAATCAACCTAATACTTTCCCCCCTTTTAACTTTTATAATGATCTTACCTATTTTGTGGGTAGTTAATGATTTAACAGGAATTTTTACATATTATCATATTAAAGAACAAGAAACGTTAGTTAATCATATTGAGTCAGAAGAAAACTTAGATAGCTTTATCAAAGAGCTAGAATCTGACAGTGAGAGTATATTTGTCGCGAAAAGAAAGATAGCTGCAGTAGAAGCCGGAATTTTAGGCGTTAAAAATAAAAAAATTATAGAAATACTAACCAAGCTAAAAGAAGATAGTGATCAAGAAGTTAGAAATGCAGCAGAGAAATCCCTAAATTCTATAAATACTAATTAATAATATCTACTAATATAAAAATTATAAATGTTAAGAAGATTATCAATAATTTTATTTACCCTTGGTGGTATTGTAACAGCATTTTTATTTTTATTTTTTGCAGTTATTGCATTCGCAGTAATGCTACCAGCACTAATTCTATTAGCCATAGACACAAAAGTTAGAGTAAGGAAGTTTAACGAAGGCAGCAGAAAGAATAGTGCAACTACAGATCAAACTTCTTCAAATACAGCTTCTGAAGATGCAAAAGTAATTGATGTTGAGTATGATGAGAATTCTGATAGCTACAAACCAGATAATAGCTTCATGAAAAAACCAATTAAATGGCTAAGAGACTTTTTAAATAAATTTGCCGATTAGATAAGTTTACTTTTATTCTGGCAAAGGAATAAATTCAGTCTCACCTGGTACTTTAGGAAAATTCCCCTGCTTCCAGTCTAATTTTGCTTTTTCGATCCTAGCCTTTGATGAAGAAACAAAATTCCAATCAACATACCTCCTAGAAAGGCTTGCGCCTCCTATTACAACAAATTTGGCTTTAGTAGATAGCGCCTTTATATCTCCCTCATAATTATCTGGCAAAATGAGCATATTATGCGCATCTAATTCCATACCAGAAACCTCAACCACGCCAGACACAACGTATATCGCTTTTTCCTTAACTGCAGAGAATAATTTTAATAAGGAATTTTCATCCACCTCACACTCTAAATACAAAGTTTGCATAAATGTTTTAACTGGTGATTTCATCCCTTGATACTCACCCATCATAACCCTAACAGAAACGCCGCTATTAGACTTTTTAGGAATTTCAGTTTCAGGGTAATGATGAAATTCCGGATCAATTTCTTCAAATTCCTCAGGTAGCGCCATCCAAAGCTGCAACGCGTGTACATTATGCCCCTTAAGACGAAGGGAATCAGGAGTGCGCTCACTATGTACAATTCCTTTACCCGCTACCATTAGGTTAATAGCTCCCGCAGTAATATCTTGAATTATACCGAGTGAATCTTTATGTGTTATTATACCTTCAAATAAATAAGTTATTGTTGCCAAGTTAATATGTGGATGTGGCCTAACATCCAGACCGTTCCCTGGTTCAAAACTAGCTGGGCCAAGATGATCAAAAAATATAAATGGCCCAACTTTTTTAATTTCAGCAGTTGGCAAAAGCCTCCTAACAAAAAAACCACCTAAATCCCTCTCCCTTGACTCCAGTATTTTCATAATAAATTGCGCTTAAATTTTAAATTATTTTTTGAATTATTTTTCCCTATTCTTTTGCATATCTTTTCGCATATTTTCAACTAAATCTTTATTTTTCATAGCCTCCTTCATATCCTTCATCCCCTCTTTCATAAGGTTCTGAGCCTCAACAAGGTTTGCCTTATCCGCTATAACATCAAGTTTTACTAGTGAGTCTTTTGTTTGCTTAGATTCCTTTTTCGCAGTGATTTGAGTCTTGTTCCCCTTCCCCTCCTCTTGGCCCTCAGACTCTAACTCCAACTCACCTAGCTCAAAATCTTTTTTAGCCTGAATATCATCGTCAGATTTGTCTTTCAACCTAGCCCTTTCAAGGGTTACTCTGTCCATATCACCAAGATAATCATTAATATGGATTTTTTGCTTCATTCCTTGAACTTGCTTCTCTACATTAAGCTTACCATTTTTATCAAAGCCTAAATCATCAATATCATTGCCTAAAGCTTCTTTTAAAATTTCCAAACCTTTTTTCATCGCAGATGCCGTACCACTAGCATCATCAATCATCTTCTCAATTGATGGGGTAAGCTCACCTTGACTTTTAAGGAATTCTTTTAGGTTAACAGCGGTTGATAGCCCCTCCACAGAAACAAAAACCCCTGATTTACTATATTTTAAACTTTTAATTTTAGGAAAGCGCTCTTTAATAAAAGATTCAAATTTTTTAAGCTTACCATTAGAAGCTTCAACCTGCTCGGAAGTTTCCTTCAACCTTGCAATATCCTCTTTGTAATCAATAGAATGAATAGTATCTTTTAGCTTTTTTTGCCCCTTTTCAAATCCAGTTTTAACCGCACCAATAAACTTAGCTAAACCACTAGATTTTTCTGACTTTTTAGATTCGAGCTTCTTTGCCTGTTCATCAATTAGTTTTTTTAACTTATCAATTTGGTCATCAGATAGCTTTTTTAATGCCGAAACGAAGCTTTTGAAACTAGCCTTTTTAGGGTTTTCAAGCCCTATCATCTCAGCTACATCTTCATCTAAAGTAAAACCAAGTTTCTGCGCTTGCAAATAAGATTTAGCTACATCAACCTTATTTATAAGGCTTTGGACCTCTTGCAAGGATAGTAAGTCACTTAAATCCTGTGAATTATCTAATGTTTGAAATTCCTGACTTTTAACCGAAACTTTACCAGAGCTAACTTCTATTGAATGGCTTTGCTCAATCTCCACTACACCAGTAAGAAGATCAATCAATTCTTGTTTAGACATACCTACTTCGGAAAGCATTGACTCAATGAGTTCAGACTTTTGTTTTTTATCTAAATAATCACTGTTATTTGAATTTTCCAATTGAACTAAATATTATTAAATATTAACTTACTATGGTTAAG
>CAYGRX010000111.1:0-6358 GCA_964352365.1 uncultured Rickettsiales bacterium | reverse complement strand
GTTTTGCTACTTTGAATAAATTTATCAAACACGGCCTTTAACTCACCCTTAGGAACGCCAACCCCCTTATCATAGACAGAAACCTTCACACCCTTAACTTTGTTTTGCTTGATTTCATCTTCAGAAATTTCAAGAACTATAGTTTCCCCCACTGGAGAAAATTTAATAGCATTGGATAAGTAATTAACAATTACTTGGCCTATCTTATCTTTATCTAAATTAACTTTATCAAATTCTGATTTATTAAGAGATTTTATTGTAATATCTTTGTCATTAGCAAGCACTTCCACACCTTTAATTGACTCACTAACCAAATCATTAATACTATATGGCTTAACCTCTATAGACATCATACCAGACTCCAGCTTAGATAAGTCTAGCAAGTCGTTTAATAGGGCAAGCAACCTAGTGCCACTTTTATTAATATTACTAAAATATTTAACTAATCTTTCTTTGTCAACCTTATCAATTTTATCCACCCCCTTTTGAGAAAAACTCAGTATAGCATGCATAGGAGTTCTTAACTCATGACTCATATTAGCTAAAAATTCTGACTTCATAGCATTAGCTCTCTCGGCCTGAATTTTAGCTTTAATTACATCAGCCGTTTTCTCTTCAACCATTTTTTCTAAATTATCTCGGTGCAATTTCAACTCATCCTCCGCTTTAATTCTTGCAGTTATATCATTGATAACACCTATTAATTTTAGCCTTCCATGAATTCCAACGAATGTATTTTTTATTGTTTTACCAATAATTTTCTCACCCTTATAATTAGTTATTTCTTCAATATTTTCATCATAACCATCTCTAAAAACTTTATTATCCTTCTCCCAGAAAATTTTAACTTCTTCCGGAGGGAAGAAATCTGCGTCTGTTTTTCCTAATATATCCTCCCTAGGTTTACCAAAAAAACTCCAAAACGCGTTATTTCCTTCAACAAAAACGTGGTTTTCATCTTTTACAAAAATTGGATCTGGAATATTGTCTATAACAGCTCTTAGAAAGTTTTTATTTTTATCAATTTCCAGAGCATACTCTGATAGTGGCCGAGCTATTTTATAGAATGAATAATAAAGAGTTATTATAAATAATAATAAGCTTATAATGAACAGACTGAACTGCTGATTTTTAAGCCCTTTAGAGCTTAAATCAAAATTATTTGACGCAAGCCTTATTAAATTATCTTGCTGATTTACAGACTTATCAGATTGCATTAGGAAATTTTCCCACTCATCACTATGGTCAATATAAACTTTCATGCCCACAACTTTATTCGCGGCTAATTTTAGAGATTCCCACTGCATGACAACCTGAGAAACTATTTCAGAAGACACTTCAAATTCGAGCCCATTTAATAGGTCATAACTAATTCCATTTGAAAGATTTAAAACTTTTCCGCCAGTTAAGAATGACTGATAATTTGAATCAATTTGACTTTCTATTCTATTTTTGTGTTTTAATTTTTCTAAATAACTTTCCTTACCCTCTTCATGATGGGCTACATAATGAACTTGATTTCTATAATCTTGAATTAAACCCCTCTGCAGAGACATGCTATTAACAACTGAAAAATAATGTTTCTGCTGCTGTGATTGATACGAAAAAAACTTAGTATATGACACCATTGCTATAAGTATAAAAATCAACAATATAGATAACTGTAAAAATATTTTTTTACCTAAATCATTGTATATAAATGCACCAATAATAGATTCCGTAGCCTGAGCAACACACAAAATTACCGTGGAAACTAATGCAATTATCATTGCGAATTTATCAAAATCTTGATTAGCATCAAAGCGACAATCTGCCCAAGGAACATACACAGTAGCGTACATACCGATATAATGCATTGAGCATATGCCAAGCCCCATAACTAATGAACTTAAAAAAATTAAATTTCTTCTAGCTCTTTTTGATTCTATCTTCGGGATTTTAAATAATAAATACAGAGCCAAGAAAGAAACTATAACACCAGCAAAAATTGATGAGGCAAACCTATATGGCAAATAGAATATGTCTCCATCCATTTCCATAGCGTACATACCTATGTAATGCATTGCAGAAATTCCAAACCCCAATAACAAAGAACTATATAAATTAATTTTTAAATTAAAGTTCTTATCCCTAACCAACCTTAAGACAAAGTAAGCAACAACTACAGCGATGATGTAAGAGACAAAGGTTATAAAAATATTATAACTCATTTTCATATTCATTTTATAGGCAAGCATTCCAATAAAATGCATTGACCAAATACCTGTTCCAAAAGCTAAGGAGCCACCAATATTAAGTATATTTTTAATTTTATGATTTTCTGAGGTTTCTTTTGTTAGTTTTGTAGTAAGGCTAAATGCCGTATACGCGGAGAATGCCGCAACAATGTAGGACAAGGCAACAAGCCAAAAAATGTAGTGTCCAGACTCAGCATTGTCTGGAATAGAAGAAATAAACATCCCTTTATTTTGTAGCAACATATAATGTCATTTAATTTTAGAGGCATTATATGCTACCATAAAATAGCACTGCTTACAACTTTAAGTGGCTGATAACTTTTAAATTCCCCAAGAAAACTTTAGTTGTTGGTTTTATGAAGCTTTTTAAACAACTACTACACTATAAGAATTGTGCTTAATTTCTAGCAAACAGAATGAGATTATTTCAAGATTGAAAACCTACTTGCTATAAATATTTAGATTAGCTCTAATGTTAGAAATTAAAATCTTCCATCATTAAATAGTTTAAGTCAGAATCATAATATGAATTTCCAACTGGATTATCACTAACTTCAATTTGACTGTTATTATATTGCTCTAGCAAAACTGGTGCATTCTCATGGGAATTTTGATTATCCAGACCTATAAAAGTAAATATGTCTTGGTCAACTCGAGAGATCTTAAATCCGTTATTTTGATTGTCATTAAATGAATTCATCTCCAAGTTATAACATGCTTCCGAATCAACATAACCATCATTATTTTCTTCAAAAACTAAATTATTTGTTCCCCCAAAACCATCGGCAGAACCATTTACATTTAAAGTTATATTATGCACATCTGAAGTATTACCATCCTCATCAATTACCCTAAAAGATATCTCAAAACTTTTTACTCCTTCAAAGGAAGTATTATTAAGATCAAATAAATCTATACCTTCTTCAGTAAAATAAAACTCAGTATTACCGTTAATAACCTCAATTACAAACTGGCCCTGCCCCATTGCATATTCATCAGCAGAATTACCGTTCTCATCATAATATGTTAAAATAGGTTCATTCATCCAGCTTTGGTCAACAGTAACCGAGTTAACGTTTTCATCCTCTATTCCATTTTCAATAGTGTAATAAAAATCAAACTCATCCGCATTTATTGAAATCACAGTTGAATCATTGTTTTGCACACCATCTTCATCAATTTCTGAATCTAGAATAATTGGCGCATCACTGCTTCCAACTGAGCCACTAGGATTAATATTTATTGCGATATGATGTGGCTGAGAAATATTACCCTCAGCATCTTTTACCCTAAATATAGAGTAAAGCTCTAGATTGCCAATATCTTCAAGTGAATAAAGGCCAATCTCCTCAATCCCCGCCTCTGTAAACCTAATTTCCACATTTCCATTTACAATTTCAAAGGAAAAATAAGATTCATCAATTTCTTCATTTGTTAAATTAAAGTACACTCTAGGAGCAAAATTTTGCCCATCTTGATCCGTGGTAAATTCAAATTGATTTGAATCACTATCAATTATTTCATGTATAGAAACAAAATCTGCTACATCACTACTATCAACACTTACAGAGCTATTGCCATCTATTAAGTCTTCATCCAGATTACTATCCTCAATTAGCGGTATAACACTTGGTTCATTATTATTAGTTTCACCTTCTTCGGTTTCAGTTCCACCATCTTTAAAAATTACAGCTATAGTATGAAGCGGGGATACAATGCCCGAGTCATCAACAATTCTAAAATTTGCATAATAAAGTTGCTGACCTTGAGTAATATCATCAAGCCCTAACTCATTTATGCCAAGCTCTGTAAATCTAAATTCAACTTTATTGTTAACAACCTCAAAAGAAAAATAATCCACAGGAAGCTCTTGGTTTGTATCACCATCTACAACCCGTGGGGAATATATCCCTGGTTGATCACCCTCAACTGCCATACGAAACTCCGAGGAGTCAGGATCGATTATATCATGCACCGATACAAAATCGTTAATGTAAGCATCAAAATATACAAAATAGCTTAAGTTGGGAGTATCATAGCCATGATAAATACTTTCAAAATCGTAGTTACTTTCACCAATTAAAGGACCAATACCCGTAGTACTAAAAGAAAATTCACCATCGCCTTCTTGAGGTTGATGAGAATTTTGGCCTGATTGCATATTATTATTTTCAGATGAACCTAGAGCTTTTATATTTTGTGAAGTCTCTTCCCCTGCTTTGCGAGCATCATTATCTGAAAAGGATTTTTTTGCTTTAGTGTAAGTTACTAGAAAATCTTCTTTTTCTTTAGCCTCTAGACTAGAAATTTCATAATCTGTTTTATTTACGTCTTTGCGAGTTTTCATGTCTACCCCCAAGTAGATATTTTGATTAATTCGACTGATAATTAACTATTTTATACGATTAATTAACCGCGTGATGCAGAAATACATCACCCCATCGAATCTGTCAATAGCAATACTTTATAGTTTTGACTTAAAACACCATCATCTATCCATAAGGCTAACTTCGTCTTCGAATTCGTGTCCCCCACCCAATATACAAGTGCTTCCTGTTCTTAGATATCTGGAAAAAATACAACTCTGGCGAAGAATGATTTGTCCTTTAATCTTGTAAATTTTTCGGGCTGCAACACCTTGTTTCCAATTATATAAGGCAATTCAAAGCCTTTAGGGCAAAATTCATAAAGCGCGCACAATCATTGCAAGAAGCATGCGACAATTTGAGTAGATGTCATGTTGGATTGATGTTCTACTTCTATTTGCGCGCTATGCAAGCGGTCAGATAGACCCGTCATTAAGTGGGAAGACATAACGTGAATCTAGTTATCAATAAATTCTTAATTTTTTGGATACTCAACCCTTTCCAGTTAAAAAACTTTCAAGCCATAAAGGTGTTATAGTGAAAGCTTATAAAAGATTTAAATATGGCAAGAATTTCAACAATCTTTGAAGCTCTTAAAAAGAAACCGAATTTTAACTAACTGTTATCTACATATTCATTTTTTAACTTTATTTACTGTAACGGCGAAGTTAAGATTGATAATATATTAGAAATTAGTAATTAAGGAGCTGACTATGTCTATCAAAAATGTAAAAGCTGAAGATTTAAAAAAATGGATGGATAAAGGCGATGTCGTATTAGTTGATGTTCGCGAACCAGCAGAACATAGAGCCGAAAATATTGAAGGTGCAAAACTTGTTCCTCTTTCAACTATTAGCAAAAGTAACTTACCAGATGCACAGGGTAAAAAGCTAGTAATACATTGTAGGTCTGGTGGCAGAAGTAACAATGCTTGCTTAAAACTTCTGGAGGAAGACCCTAATATTGAAGTTTATAACCTTGAGGGCGGAATTTCTGCTTGGGCAGGTGGTGGTCATGCGGTTATAAAATCTGGAAAAGCCTTTTTGCCCCTAGATAGACAAGTTCAATTAACAATAGGTTTGTTTGTATTGGGAGGAAGCTTGTTAGCATATTATTTAAACCCATTATTTACAATATTAACTGGATTTATGGGAGCAGGATTAACTTTTGCAGGTCTTAGTGGGTATTGCGGGCTTGCAATGTTTATGGCTAAAATGCCTTGGAACAAAGTTTCAGGTAATGTACCTCCTTCATGTTCAGTAAAATAATATGATATTGCTTGGCTACATTTTAGCTGTTCTCATGGGGTTAACCCTTGGCTTAATTGGTGCAGGTGGATCAATTTTAACTGTTCCAATTTTAGTTTATATGCTTGGGATAAACCCAATTATTGCAACTGGATACTCTCTTTTGGCTGTTGGCATTGCCTCTTTTGCTGGAGCTATAAAATATTGGAAAAGTGGACTAGTTGATTTTAAAGCGGCAATAACTTTTGCATTGCCAGCGATGTTATCAGTTTTAATTGTTAGAGCATATATTCTGCCTTCTATTCCAATTGAAATTATAGGTATTCATAAAGATATTTTTATAATGCTGTTTTTCTCAGTACTTATGATTCTTGCCTCAGTGTTTATGCTAACCCCAATAAAAGCAACCGATAGAATTTTAGAAAACAGCGAAGAAAAATTTAATCTCTCTCAAATTTTAAAGCTTGTAATAGGCAGCTCTTTTATTGGGTTTTTAACAGGCATGGTA
>CAYGRX010000110.1:0-6388 GCA_964352365.1 uncultured Rickettsiales bacterium | reverse complement strand
TTTATAAACTTATCAACCTTATATATTTATATTTCGATATTTTTTGGTATAAGAATTAAGAAATTTAAAAAGGTTATATTTTGAAGGATGAAATAGCAAAAATGATTGAGATTCTGCAAAAAGCTTTTGAAGTAGAAGATATCAAAACCGAAAACTATAAAGAAGGGTTTTTCGGTAAGGAAGTTATTAAATTTTATATACCTGAAACCAACTTCAATAATATAGTCAAAGAATTTCCATTTATGAAAAATGTTGTTAAGGCTGGCCTTATGACTTTAGATAAAAAACGTAAAAGCTTTTTCACAACTAGTACCGTGTTATCAGCAAAAGCTAGTGACAAAAGAAAAATGGGGCTAAAACAATTCTTCAATTTTGATAAGAAAGATAAAAATGATAGAACAACTTTGAAAGATGCTTTAGTTAGCATTGATAATGTAAAAAAAGTTGCAAATAAAATGGGTTTAAACCCAAAAGATATTCACTTCACAATTCACCATAAAAATGGCAACCCAGATGAGGTTGTAAACTTTATGGAATTAGATGCTAGAATTTTTGGAAGAAACAAAGAAGAAGTTGATAAAAAATTAGAGCAAATTAATAAAGTGGTAAAATTTAAAAGATAAAAAGGGTTTAGATTATGGCAGTATTTGGCGTGGCAGAAAGACAAGGATCAAAAGTTAGCTTAAGGATTGATGGCTCATCATTAGATGCATTTACAGCTTTAGACTTGGCTGAATATGGAGTAAACGTTGCACCTAGAGAAGCTTCTAACGAGCAAAAAGTTCCTACCATTGATATTCCTGGTTTAGGTGAAGCTAAGAAGAAACAACAAGCAAAAGTTGCAACTAAGGAATTAAACTCTGTTAAGGAACAAGAATTACCTCAACAACAAGCGGACCAAGTATCAGCTATACAAAATGATGATTTAGCAGCATCTCTTGAGGCCATCAAAGATCAAGCAAACAAAGTTGGAATAAAAGGTAATAATACAAGCGAAGCTGTAGCAGATAATTCAGAGCGTCCTAGAGCTATGCCATCAGGATTTGACTTCGATAAGCCTCAGCAAGGTCAAGCGGTTTAGGATAAATAAAAATCCAAATCTTTTTCGATAAAAATATTATCCAAATCTTTTAAGAACTTCGCGCGCAAGCATCATATATGCTCTTGCGCCAGTGCTTCTATGGTCATAAACAATGCCTGGAACACCATGACTTGGCGCTTCAGATAGCTTCACGTTTCTAGGGATTATAGTCTCAAAAACCTTCTCATCAAAATAATCACGAACTTCAGACTCAACATCTTTAGTTAGCTTATTTCGCCTATCATACATGGTGAGCAAAACCCCGCCTATATCTATATTTTCATTAAGGTTATTACTGACAAGCTCTACTGTATTTAATAAATAAGAAAGCCCTTCAAGTGAATAAAACTCACATTGCAATGGTATTAAAACATAGTCTGATGCGGTTAAAGCATTAATTGTTAATAGCCCAAGTGATGGCGGGCAATCAATAATTACATATTCAAAATCATCTTCAATTTCTTTCAGCTTATTCTTTAAAATAAATTCCCTGCTAATACGGGTTGCAAGCTCCACATCACAAGCGGCAAGCTCAATTGTAGCTGGTGCAACTGAAAGGTTTGGTATGCTTGTTTCTTTCAAAATATCAGAAAACTTAACATCTTCTTCAACAATCAATTGATAGGTGCTAGGGACCCTATTTTCAGGAGTAATACCAAAAGCTGTTGATGCATTGCCTTGTGAATCTAGGTCTATTAGCAAAACTTTTTTACCAACGGCCGCAAGCCCTGTGGCCAAGTTAACGGCAGTTGTTGTTTTGCCAACTCCCCCTTTCTGATTCGCTAATGAAAAAATTTTCATTATAAAGTTCTCCAGCTTATTTATTCAACTAATTTTAGTAAAAGTAATTTAAATGTTTAGGGCTGACTTTACAAATGGAATTGTAATCCCCCTACCCCTTTCTATAGATTTTTCGTCAATCTCTTCAACTAGTTTTTTAATGGAGATAAAATTCCGCTCAACCCTAGGAATCAAAAAATCAATTACATCGTTGGAAACCTTGAGCTGAAGATCAAAAAATAGCTTTGAGAACATTATTTTAAGCATATTATCGTCAGGTTCATTTATCCTAACATTTACCGATGACAGTAATCGTGATTTTAAATCAGTAAGTATAAACTTGATTGATAGTAAAGGATCTCTACTGGTGATTAGAATTTTTTTATTTTCAGAAACAGCCTTGTTATATAAATGAAAAACTTTATCCTGAGAATTTGAGTCAGTCAAAACCTCAATATTTTCAATGGCTATATTTTTTTTAAAGGCTTTTTCAAGTAACTGCTCAAGGCTAAAATTTTTTATATCCTCTGCGGTAAAAACTATGGAATCGGAAATTAACTCTTGCCATATTTTAACTAAATGAGATTTGCCAGAATATTCATCACCAATAATAATTAAACAAGCATTTGAAGTGCGCTCATTATGGTAAGCTACTGATTTATAGGCATCTTGGTTGTTTCCAGAGCAAATAAAATCTTCAACTAAATATGAGAACTTACTATTAGGAAACTCAAGAATATTTTGCTTGAAAGAATTATACATTATGAAGTTTTCTTTGGTGGTCTACCAGGCCCACGTTTTTTTGGGGCATCTTCAATTGGCCTTCTTGCGGGTGATGCATTGCTAGATCCATTACCTGCAGAAGTTTGGTTATAAGGAGATTTATCTTCATCATCTTGCTTTCTTGGCCTGCCACGCCCACGCTTAATTTTACGCTCGGTTTTAGCTATATCTTCATCAGAGTGTTTTTCAATCCTCATTATTGGATATCCTAAATATAAAGAGCTAGATTTATATCTGTCCAGAGTGCTTCTAATTAAAACCCCTAAAATTGCTGCCACAGGAATTGCGATTAACACACCAGTAAAGCCCATAATTGCACCACCTGCTAGCAATGCAAAAATTATCCAAGCAGGGTGAAGCCTAACTTTATCACCGACCAAATTAGGCGTAATAAATGTACCCTCTAAGAAATTTCCTACAACAAAAACAACAAGTGTAAACAATAAGCCATCTTCAAAACCAAACTGGAAGTAACTCACCGCCAAACCTATGGCCATACCTATGGCCATGCCCGCATAAGGAATAAAAGATAGAACTCCTGTTATAATTCCAATTGCAACTGCGTAATCTAAGTCTATAACACTCAAACTAGCTGAGTAAAATACAGCCATAACAATACAAACCGTTACTTGTCCCCTTATATAAGCGGAGACAGTTTCATCAATTTTATAAAATTCCCCTCTAATATCTGCCAAGTTACTTCTAGGAAGCAGGTTATCTATCTTCTTAACTATTACATCATAATCTCTAAGTAGATAGAATGCGATAATTGGACTGATGATTAGTAGAGATAAAAAGTTAATAACCGCCCCGCCAGAAGTAATGATATTCTTCACAACGGTTGAAGTTCCAGCAACTATTTGCGCTGAGAAACTATAGAAGAACTCTTTAATTTTTTCCTGTAAATCTGGCGCAAAACTGTTCAACCAACTATTGATTTTCTGCCCTTGGTTTTGTTCAACTTGGGATACTATTTCAGGCAAATTATTTGCTAATTTACTAAATTGTTCGGCGAATATTGGGCCAACTAGAAAAACAACAGAACCTAATATAGATGAGAATGCAACTAGCACTATTATAGTAGATATTGCTCGTGAAGGGCCATATTCCTCGATTTTATCAACGACAGGATCAAGGAAATATGCAACAATTGCACCAAAAACAAAAGGCATTAGAATACTATTAACCAGATATAAGAAAACTATCAAAATGGTTATCACAATTGACCAAATTACTGTGGATGGTTTTATTTGCATAAAATAGACCTTGAGGTTATAAGAATTGTAAAAACAGAATATACATCAAAGGGTAAAAATCAAGAACATGAATTCGAAAAAAAATACTAGTAGCACTTATGCATCAGCAGGGGTTGATATTGAGGCTGGCAATAATTTAGTTGAAAAAATTAAACCTCTAGCAAAAGCTACGTCAAGACTTGGCTCAAATTCAACCCTTGGTGGGTTTGGTGGTTTATTTGACCTTAAGGCCTGTGGCTATAATGATCCTATTTTGGTTAGTGGAACTGATGGAGTTGGTACAAAATTAAAAATCGCGCAAGAGTTAGCTATACATAAAACTATTGGGATTGACCTAGTAGCTATGTGCGTTAATGATGTAATTGTTCAGGGTGCAGAACCTTTATTTTTCTTAGATTATTTTGCTTGTGGTAAACTTGATGTTAGCGAAGCAACTGATGTTGTTGCTGGCATTGCTGAAGGTTGCAAACAGGCAGGTTGCGCATTAGTTGGCGGTGAAACTGCTGAAATGCCAGGCATGTATAAAGAAGGGGAGTATGATCTAGCAGGCTTTACAGTTGGCGCAGTTGAACGCGATGAAATTTTACCACTCAAAAATATTGAAGCTGGTGATGCGATAATCGCCCTTCCATCCAGCGGAATCCATTCAAATGGATATTCACTAGTTCGTAAAATTTTAGCTGATAACAACATCAAATTTACAGATAAAGTTGAGGGTTTTGACAAAGCTATTGGTGAAGAGCTTCTTACCCCGACAAAAATTTATGTGAAAGATTGCTTAAATATTATTAAACAATCTAACGTGAAAGCGCTTGCGCACATTACAGGTGGTGGAATTACTGAAAATTTACCTCGTGTATTTGTTGATGGTATTGGTGCGGAGATTGACCTTTCTAGCTGGAGCTTCCCTGCTCTATTCAGCTGGTTACAGAAACAAGGGAATATTGAGACAGTAGAAATGCTTAAAACATTTAACTGCGGTGTTGGCATGATGTTAGTTGTTAACCAAGGTTCAAAAGATAAAGTCCTATCAATAGCTGAAGGCTCATTTGAAATTGGTAAAATTGTTAATGGTGAAGGTGTGAAATACATCAATGGTTAAGGCCAGTGAAATAAATAAGAAGCGAGTAGCAGTTTTAATTTCAGGTTCTGGAAGTAATTTACAAGCACTGATTGATGCTAGTATTAGCCCAATTTATCCGGCCGAAATTTGCTTGGTAATCTCAAATAAATCTGAAGCTTATGGTTTAGATCGCGCAAAAAAACACTCTATAAAAACTGAAGTAATTTCTCATAAAGATTATATCTCACGCGAAGAATTTGATTCAGAAATCCATAAAATTTTAGTTGCAAATGACATTGAAATTGTTTGCCTCGCAGGTTTTATGAGGGTTTTAACAAGTGACTTTGTTGAAAAATGGGATGGCAGAATGATTAACATACACCCTTCTCTACTCCCTAAGCATAAAGGCGCTCACGCAGCGAAAGATGCTTTTGAAGCAGGTGATTCTAAAACTGGGTGTACAGTTCATTATGTCGTCCCTGAAATTGATAGTGGCAAGATTATAACGCAACGAGCTGTCGATATAACTAAAGATGATGATTTGGAATCATTACTTCAAAAAATACACGCGCAAGAACATATTGCATACCCTGAAGCCCTCAAAAAAGTTTGTGAAAGCTTAAATTAATAAGTTCACCACTTCCTGATATTCTAATTACCTAATAATATTAATTTATTAAATCAGGAATTAGAATGCCCTCAAAAAATAAAAAATATTATAAAAAATTAATTTCCGAACATAAGGATATTTTATCAAAAGCGCGAAAGCTAATCGGTATTATGTTAGAAAAGCTAGATGATGAGATTCAGGAATTTGATTCATCTGATGAAAGTTATAAAGCGACGCTCAGTAAAAAATTCTGGTGGGGAGATAAAGAGTCCGCATCATCAATTTTAACAAGGTTAACAACCCTATTGCTTAAGCTAATCCCTCTTGAACAAGAAATTGCTAGGATTGACCTGACAAAAGCAGATATTCTTGAGCTAGAAGAAGTTATACAAAAAACTAAAATACCAGAAGAGGATTTTGAAATTATAAATAGATATGTGACACGAGTTAAGGATGAATAATCTGGAACTAAATGAAGCTAAGAAAATATCTGAAGCCATAATAAAAACAGACTTATCTAGCTTTATTCAAAAATGCTTCTCAACAGTTAACCCAGGAACAAAATATATCCATAATTGGCATATTGATTTAATCGCTGATACCTTACAAAAATGCGAGTCAGGTGATATAAAAAGGCTGATAATAAACATCCCACCTAGATATTTGAAATCCCTTTCTATCAATGTTGCGTGGCCATGTTGGCTACTAGCCAATGACGCAAGTAGAAGGATTATTTCCGCCAGCTATTCTCAGGGCTTATCTACAAAACATTCAATTGATTCCAGATTAATAATAAACTCACCATGGTATCAAAA